>DAICZM010000009.1:5108-26435 GCA_027311145.1 Ktedonobacterales bacterium | reverse complement strand
GCTTAAAATATACCATTCCTCAAAACGCGATACTTCTTACAGCAAGCGACTTGGCAACACTTCAGACACAGATGCCGAAGGCACTAGCCCAAATATTTAGTGAGCAAGGTCTCTCCTATCAGGTCGTGTTGCGCCCTTTATTGCCAGATGAATTGGCAACGAAAACACTGGCAATGTTTGGGAGTGCGCAGTCACACGATATCCCAGTACCTTTATGGACGAATACTATACTACCCACTCCATCCCCAACACCCGGGCAGTAATAAAAACATCTTCAGCCTTTTTTACCTCGTCACAGTAGAAGATATGTGGTATACTGAATATGACGCAGCCCCATCACACCATCATTACATGCCATCTGAGAAAAAGCGCGTCATCTATGCAAGCATAGGAGTGGAACGAACGACGGGAGGAAGCCATGCAGACCTTGCCGATCAGACATGACCACCACTGAAGAGTATCCTCTATACGGTAGAGCCGTGAAAGGAATTATGACCAGAGAATTCAATAAGCAACATCGAGATGACTCGCGTCCACCATCTCGTCGACCAACCTCAAACGGGTCTGGAGATGCACGTCCTGCGCATCCCGCCCGCCCTCGTTTGAATCGTGAAACGGTAGATCGCGCCTGGGAAACTGGGGCAAATCATACTCATGCCGATTACCAACCACGCAATCAGCGCGACACACGCGGTCAGCCCCCACGCACAGGGCATAGCGATAACCGTCCCCATCAGCCACAAGCTGGCTTCACACCTGGCTATCGCAGAAATACCGACGAAGAACGCGGTGACCGCTCTTCCTCTTATCAAGAACGAGGCGAGAGACGGAACACTAGCTATGACCGCAACAGACCTGAGCGAGACCGCTCGTTCGAACACAATACTCCTCCCGGGCGTCCCCGTGACGAGCAACACTATAGCGACCGCCGTAGCAACTCAGATGGGCAAAGCAGAGCTAATCCACGTGGTCAGAGTCAAGGTTATCGCCATCCTTCTGCCGGAGAACACCGCGAATATTCACGAGATCGTGACCAGGGTCAAGGACGCCCATGGCAAAGCTCGCGGGACCGTGATGTTCCTACTGATCGTTCACGCCGTCCAGACTCACGCTCATTCCGTGATGAACGAGGACCATCACGCAACGGCTATGATAATCACCGACAGGGCCAGTCCGCACCCTATGGCAATAACAGGGAACAGGGGAGACGCGAATCGACATTTTCCCAGCCCCATGCTGAACGTTTCGAGGGTGACTACGAACGTTTCGACCATGATGACACATCACGTCGTCCTGAGCGTGGGCGCGGTCCCGAACGTGAGCGTGGTCCCGAGCGTGAGCGCGGTCCCGAGCGTGAGCGTGGTCCCGAGCGCGAGCGTGGTCCCGAACGTGAGCGCGGTCCCGCGCGTGAGCGTGGTCCTGAGCGTGAGCGTGGTCCTGAGCGCGAGCGTGAGCGTGGTCCCGAACGCGAGCGTGAGCGTGGTCCCGAACGCGGCCCATCACCGAGAGAACGTTATCAACAACGGCCAATGGAACCGCATGTCACCCGCCTGCCCGACGGGCGTGTGCTGAAAGGCTCACGGCCTGCGCAGCGTCGCAAGACTCAGTTTTGGAATGGGATCTCCCAAGACGCAGGCGCGTTGGTCGAGCAAGTTCACTCCACACCACTGACAGAAAGCGACCCACACGCGACACGCGATCATGCTTTGACAGCAGATTCCTCGCTGCCTGCTTCCGAAGCACCAGATGAGCTAGTAGAGCAAAACGAACAAACATTAGACGCTCCCAAAACACGTCGTACACGCACCTCAAGCGATACCGGGCAGAAAAAGAAATCTGCCTCGTCAAGAGGAGCAATGCGCCCATCACAACGCGGTTTCAAATGGCCTGCACCATAAAAAACAGCGACTAACATAGTAGATAAGTACCACGTGATCTCTTCTAGGATGATGAAAGATCACGTGGTACAGTAATGTTCGGAGTCACACGCATGCTCTACCCAAGTTACTTACAACTTTATGAAACTGGCGAACTGGCCGAACGCGCAGCTCTCGCCTGGGAAGTTTTGCGTAGCTGCACAATTTGCCCGCAAAACTGCCGCTGCGACCGTATTGCGGGCAAAACAGGCGTGTGCCACTCTGGAACCGAGGCTATCGTCGCATCCTGGAACGTGCATCGGCGAGAAGAGCCTCCCATCAGTGGCACACGAGGGGCCGGTACAATCTTCTTTGGCTATTGTCAGGCACGTTGTACTTACTGCCAGAACTTTCCTCTTAGCCAGGGAGGCTTGGGCCACCGAGTAGGAGCAGAGCGTCTCGCACATATGATGCTCTACCTCCAGAAAAAAAACTGTCACAATTTAGACCTAGTAACGCCTACCCATTTTGTTCCGCAGATCCTCGCAGCTCTGCTCATCGCATGTGGGAAGGGATTACACTTGCCCCTTGTTTATAATTGTGCAGGCTATGAAAATATGGAAACATTGAAACTGCTCGACGGCGTGGTGGATATCTACCTTCCTGATGCCAAGTATGCTGATAATAAGCATGCCCTACGCACTTCGAAGATGCCTCGCTACGTTGATTACAACCATACTGCCTTGCGTGAGATGTATCGGCAGGTAGGACCACTCCAGCTTGACGCCGAAGGGATAGCTCGACGCGGTCTCTTGATCCGTCACTTGGTGATGCCTGAAGATATTGCGGGCACACGCGAGGTTCTCCGCTGGATTGCAGACGAATTGGGACCAGACACACCGGTCAGTCTGATGGACCAATATTTTCCAGCCTGGAAAGCAGTCAATGACCCAGTCTTAAATCGAAGACTCACCTGGACAGAGTATCGAAGCGCATTGGATGCCCTCGATGAATTCAATTTTACCAATGGCTACGTGCAAGAAGACCTGATTGAAATCGATACAACGTCTACTATATAGAATACGATTAGTCAGCTTTGTTTTTCGCAAGCAAGCTCACAATTTTGTTACATCGGACATGACTCATGCTTACCTATGCGAAGCCTATTCGCATCTCATAGGCCAGGCGCGCTATAATCTTACAAAGTAAATGAAACGTCACATAGAGAGCAGTTGCGCATATCTGATATATGCGGCGGCTCTCATCACGTGCAAGAGGATACTCTCAAGCCCAGTCACGTGCAAGACGACGTGCGAAATGGAGTGTCTCTTATGAACACAGCGGCTACATTGAGCCAACTCTTTGCTGGTATTCAGAATGATCTTGATCGAGTCGATACTACTTTTCAAGAAAGAGCAGCATCGGGACTCACTATTCTTCATTCTGCTTCAATGCACGCTCTTGCGTCGCCGGGCAAACGTCTTAGAACTGCCATCACATTACTTTCAGGCAAACTAAACACCTACCACTTTGAAAAACTTTTACCGCTCAGTGTCGCTTTTGAAATGACTCATCTGGCAACACTCATCCATGATGATATTGTAGACGAAGCACGCACACGACGTGGAAACCCTACTGTCAATGCGCTTTGGGGCGATAAAATCGCGATTCTCTTAGGTGACTACTACTTTGCAAAAACAGCCGGCTTGATCGCTGATATCGAAGATCACCGCATTGACCACCTTTTTTCCGACACGGTCGCGACTGTTTGTGAAGGCACCATCATGGAAATGATGACCGCTGGCAGCGTCGACCTGACGATAGATGCCTATTACGAAAAAATTAAACATAAAACAGCTTGTCTCATCGCTGCCTGTAGCAAAGGTGGCGCGATACTTAGCAACGCTTCTGATGAAGAGATTGAGTTGCTCTACGAATATGGCTTGAATCTCGGCATCGCCTTCCAGATCATCGACGACATCCTGGATTATACAGAAGATCAAGCAACCATCGGGAAACCTGCTGGCAATGATCTACGCCAACATATGGTGACACTCCCATTGATCTACGCGCTGCAAGAACAACCACAAAACGGGCAGTATCAACAAGTCAGCCAGTTGCTCAGCGGCGAGCCGCAAAAGGAACCCGATGTACGCTCCATCGTCGAATGGGTCGCGCACGGTCAGGGCGTCAAACGCGCTCAGATGGATGCACTCATCTATGGGCGCAAAGCGCGCGAGGCCTTATATCACTTTCCGGCTTCTCCTCATCGCGATGTCATGGATGAATTAATTGATTTCGTGGTCGCACGCAAAAAATAAATAGGATAATCTGTTATGACAACAAAACTTTCTTTAGAAGATCGCTTTCGCACGAGTGGCGGCAAGCGTTTTTATGTCCAAAATCTCTTTGGTCGGATTGCGCGCATCTATGATCCGATGAACCGCCTGATGAGTTTTGGTCTAGATCGCCAGTGGCGCGCCTTCGCCGCACGCCATCTGGCTCTTAGCAGCGGTGAAACCGGACTGGATTTAGGGGCAGGCACGGCTGATCTCTCACTCGCCGTCATCAAAGGCTCTGGCGCAGACACACATATGATTGGGATGGATATCACGCCCGAAATGCTCGAACAGGGACGCCATAAACTGGCCCGCCTCGGACTACAAGATCGCATTGAGTTGCGCGTCGGCGATGCCGAGCATATCGACTTGCCTGACAACAGCGTTGATGGGTGTTGCTCCGCGTTTACCGTCCGCAACCTGAGCGACATTCGCCGGGGATTCCGCGAAATGTTGCGCGTAGTACGTCCCGGTGGGCGCGTTGTCTGTCTGGAAATCAGCCACCCACCCGGTAAAATCTTTGGCTCGCTCTTCTACTTCTACTTTTACCAACTCGCGCCACTCTTTGGCACAATCATCGGAAAAGCTTTTGAAGAGTATAACTACTTGCCAAACTCTCTAACAACCTTCCCTAACGCCCCCACCCTCAAAGCCATGATGGAAGAAGTGGGATGGAGCAATGTTCGTTTCTATCGCCTGACTGGGGGCATTGTCGCCGTACACGTAGGCACAAAAACCATCGATGCACCCATCGCATAGCACCTCTGTGGGGCCTAATGAGTGGGGCCTAATGAGATGTAGTGACACCCACAAGGGGTGTCACTACATCTCATTTCGTGCATTCCATTTCGTGCATTCCATTTCGTGCATTCCATCTCGTGCATTCCATCTCGTGCATTCCATTTCGTGCATTCCATCTCGTGCATCAGATGAAGCTTGACAGCGTACTACTCACATGAGGCCGCGACTAAACACAATTAACACAATGAGGAGAAGCAGTATCCCAACTATCCAGAAAGTCGCTATCTGTGTGTCATTGCGTTCTACCATAGGTGCTAACTCTTCTGGTTGCGGTAACAGCATCTGGCGATCCTGGGCCTCAAAATCATCGATGACAGACGACATCATACTCGGCAAAAATTGTTCAATCGGGCCCATGGAAGATTGCACAGAGTGATGCGTTTGCGACTGCATGGGCTGCATACTAAATGGCTTGACACTTGCTGGAGCCAGGCTCCCATGCACGGAATTCATCGCCAGCAACTCTTGACGCAACTCAGACGGACGCTGATAGCGTTGAGAGGCATTCGAGCGCAACCCTTTGGCAAGAATAGCTTCAAATTGAGGTGACACTGTCGGATTGAGCCGCTGAGCCGACGGAATACTTCCACTAAGTGCTGAAGGCAGACTCCCCGTCACCACATGGTATGCTGTCGCCAGTAATGCATACAAATCAGAGCGCACATCCACGACGCCCCGTGCAAATTCTGGTGATGTATACGGCGAAAGATGAATACGCTCTATCCCTGTGATAAACTGTGTGGACCCACCCGCCAGGAGAATAGAGAAATGCGTTAAGAGATAATGTCCATTAGCACGCGCGATGACAATATGTTCAGGCCGAATAAGACCGTGTACAAGCGGAGGGGACTGCTGGCTCAACAGGTCTAGCAATTCAGTCATTTGTAAGCAACACTCAACCACATCTGCTTCTGATAGCGCGCGCCCAGTACGACGCATACGCGCCATCAATGACTCTCCCTCGCTCGGCTCAAAAACAAAGAAATTTCGACCTTGCTCGTTAAAAACATCCCATAAGGTAGGAATATAGGGATGACGACCTACTGAAGTCAATGCCATTGTCGCAGAACGCAATGTAGACTGCATCAGCATGGACTGACTATCCGGTACAACAATTTCACAGATTTCTGCGGAAGACGAAGAACGTTGCGCATCCTGAGCAGACCACCATGCTTCAAAAGCTCCATTGGTCCACATTTGACGCTCTTGCTGCTCTTGTAAACGATAACGTCCACCGCGTAACACTGTTCCCGGCATGAGCATGCGCACATTTACAAAAGCAGGACTAGCGGTTGCGTTTCCCATCCCCGACAAATCAGAGGCAACACTGCCATCTGGGCCTGCCGTGAAAGAGGCCATACGCGCTACGGGTGGGTTGTTGCGTTCATTCACGAGACGACTGGGACGCAACGGCGACTGGGCACGAGCTGAATCGGCCAAGGGCTGATTTGTGACACGAGCACGTGGCGGTGGCATGCTCGCTGGTTGACTCGGGTTGACACCACCCATTTCTAACATATCGGTTTGCGGCCTACGAGCAGGCATTGAATCATCGACTATTGAGCCAATTTCCGTGCCCCTATAGGAAGTTCCTGGATAAGGTGTTTGTGGCATAAATGGAGATGCACCAAATTCACCGATACCCGAACGAGCTTGCGCAGTTTCAGGAGAAGTGGGATAAGACGCACCGGGTATTCCATTGCCATCGCGTCCCATGCGTGGTGTCGGGGGCGGCATCGATGTGCTTGGAGTCGGAAGCTGCGGCGAAAACCCCGGCTGCTGCGTTATAGGCGAAGCATTCGAGGGAGTTGGAGGTGGCGTTTGGGCTGCCTGCTGCTGAGATGCCGATGCGGTGTTGCGTGTAGCACCAAAACGCCCCGGCAAATGCACCAGCAGACCACAGCGCGAACAAGGACTTTTACTGACATCCCATTGGTTTCCACAACGTGGACAGGTCATACGATAGCCCTCCCTCTGCATACGCGCATACCATGCGCTTGTGCAGGTTACGGTTGAAATATACAAATAAAACTCTGAGCGTGTAACTATCTCAGAGCCACCTGCAAATTACGCTAGAGTATAATTACGCAGCAAGTATAAAAGAGGACAACGGTAACTGTCAATGTATATACCCATTTGTGCTAGCCTGCACCGCAGATAAGCACACATACGCCTGTTACCTCTTTTGATTTCGCCCAACCAAAGCCATTCCACCAAGAAAAGCTTCCAGCGTTTTTGCCAGATCATAGAGTTGCGTTGCTTCCACCACTGATATTTCATGGCCGGCGTGAGCCACCTGATAGAGCAGTTGCACCGCAGGATGTTTCGTGGAAGTGGCTGTTTCGTTCGTTTGATTGCCGAGCAATGAGGCACGCATTGCATCTACGCTGGCATTCACCTGTTCCAAATGGGCAATATCGATAAAGCTTGCCGGTTTCGGCTGCCTACTTCCCTTGCCCTGCCCATGGCTCGCTTCCCACTGACGCCGTGCCTGTTTACCTGCGGCACAGTAGCAAAATTCAGGATTGCTCGCATCAGAGTTTTGTAGGCCTGTATCATCACAAATTGGGCAAATTGGCATGCTCTTTCTCCTCTCGTGATCCGTCATTTTCACAGCGTACGCATAGCATAGAACCAACTATGACAATCGCTGTTGCGCACTCAGATAATCTTGCAACATCTGTTCACAGTCAAACGCCATATGTCCAAACACCTCTTGAGGGACACGCCAACACACTTGCCCCTCGTTAGAAGCACGTTCTACGCCACCCGTAATTGTCCCACGATAGGTAATCGCCACTGCACGGAAACGCGGGTCACGCTTCAAAGAAGAATACACGCCCACCAGAGCATGTAACACAACCTCATACCCGGTTTCCTCACGCACTTCGCGCACAACACATTGCTCTACTGTCTCATTATAACGAACAATGCCGCCCGGAATGGTATAGCCCAAACTATCCGCACGATCAATCAGAAGTATCTTGCCTTCGCGCTCAATAATGAGGCATGCGCTGAGAATCGGCGAAATCTGACCGAGCGTTAGCAACGCGATGACGCGAAAAATCATGCCCGCCAGAAGACCCTTCATTTTTTCTCTCATCGCCAACTGCATCTTTCTTCTCTCGATTTTCGCCACCATGCTCTCTTTCAGATAAACTCTACCTGTCTATCAGTATATCAGTATATCACCACAAGGTGTATCCCCATGATAGATGAGAAGATATCATGGGCAAAAACCTTACACACACTAGCATATATGTCTGCTAGCTTTTTTCTGCTGAAAATTTACCTTGCAGTCCATCGTGTAATATATAGGGAGAAATCTCTCACGTGAGCCATTTAGCTGGCATCGCGCCAATATATTGAGGAAAATACCTACATGGCATTTGAACATCTCTATGCTTCCCAGGAGTCGCCGCTGCTACTCCCAGGCCAGATCATTCCTGCATTTTCACTACCCGCCCCTGATGGGCGAGCATATAGCCCCTGGGATTACAAACAACGCGAACACTTACTACTCGTTTTTATCGAGGACCCACAACGGAGTGAAGCGCGCGCTCTGCTGTGGGCTTTCGCCTCTCACTATCAGGCATGGCGTGAAGAGCAGTGTGCCTTACTAACAATTACGGCAATGTCCGTACTGATAAATAAAGAAGCGCAAGACTCACTACAGCTGCCATTTCCACTGCTGGCAGACCCAGCAGGTCACGTCAGCAGACGCTATATCCCTATGGATCAGCAGCAACGTACCCCTTGCATCATTCTTGCAGATCGTTATGGCGCATTGTACCAACAGTGGATTGCGCATCATGAGCAGGAACTACCCGACCTTGCTGATTTGTTGGCATCACTGCGCTATCTGAACAGCCTATGTACACCCTGATGGTTGCGGCCTGTGCAAAGGGGCACACGATATAAAACAACGAATTCTAGTATCAACAACGAAAGGATTGGCATGACACAAACTGACCACACGGCATCCTGGACATTAGAAACACAATTGGTCCATGGGGGTATTTGCAAACCACCTGCAGAGTCAGCAGGTCTACCCACCGTTCATCCTATCTATGCCAGCACGACCTATGTCCATAACAGCGCACAGGCTCTCGATCAGGCATTTAATGGTATCACGCCAACTGGCGAGCAGGCCTATGTTTATGCACGCCAGGGCAATCCTAATTCCTACGCCTTAGAAGAAGCACTCAAGCTCGCAGAAGGCGGTGTGGGAGCCGTCGCTTTTGGCTCCGGCATGGCAGCTATTCATACGGCATTAGCCACAGGTGGCCTCTCTGTCGGCACAAAAGTCCTCGCCTCCAAAGATTTATATGGACCAAGCATCGGCCTGTTACGCAAAGTCTTCCAACCCGCTGGCGTCACAATAGTGCTTGCCGATCTTTGCAATGAGCAGGTATCGCAGACCATTGAGGCTGAGCAGCCAGATGTTATCTACCTTGAAACACTTTCAAACCCACTTGTCAAGCTTGCGGATTTGGACAAGATCAGCGCAGCTGCGCACGCCATTGGGGCCATTACCATTGTAGATAGTACCTTTACCACTCCCTATTTGCTACGCCCAATCGAGCATGGCATCGATTTGGTCGTCCATAGTGCTACGAAATATATCAGCGGGCATGGGGATAGTAATGGCGGGATTCTTATCAGTGCTAGCAACGCGCTACTCGATCAGGCTCGTACTTATGCCACGATGTTCGGTGCGATGCTCAGTCCTTTTGAAGCGCATCTTATGCTACGTGGGTTGCGTACCCTCTCGCTGCGCGTAGAACGCCAATGCCAAAACGCAATGCAGGTTGCCTGCTTCCTACAAAAACACCCGGCTGTTGAGCGCATTCATTATCCTGGCCTCGCACAACATCCTCACCATGAATTAGCAACACACCTGCTGAAACGTGAGCATTTTGGCGGCCTGCTTTCTTTTGAGCTAAGGGAGCAAACACGTGAGGCGGCATATCGTTTTATGGACCAACTCACGCTCTGTTTGCCCGCAACGACATTGGGCGATGTTTTTTCCTTAGTCAGCTATCCACCGATGTCATCCCATCGCTCGTTAAGCCAACACGAACGTCAGGAGATGGGGATTACTGAGGGCTGTATTCGCCTTTCTGTCGGCATAGAATACGCCGAAGACATTATTCGCGACCTCGACCAGGCTCTACAAAGGCATTAATATTCATCATCGCATAGACAGAACGCCCACAATGGAGGGAGACTTTCTGTGGGTGTTCTGCCTATCATGCTATCGCACACTCACGACTGACCTGACCATTGGTAGATACCAACAGGCTTTATTTTGTATGCCTGACGTAACTACCGGGCACTTTGTCAGATGCCTCACCGCCTTCAGGAGCGGACATCACACGTAACATATCCGTTTTAGCATCGATGATCACATCGTTGACAACGGAACGAACACCCGGGAACTTACGCGCAATCTCTCCAATGGTTGCTTTTTGGGCTTCATTATGCACGGCCCCACTCAAACGCACTACCCCCAAACGTGGATAGACGCCTACTGGTACATCTTGTGTGCGAGGGTCATGCCCTAATGCCATTGCGAGGTCAGCCGCTAGCCGGTCATCACCAACTAATTGATTTTTGACCTCCAACAATCCTTCTACACCCCAAGCCTGATCGACCACGAGATCGCCCCGCAATGAACTGGAGATATTGCCATCCAGATACAATACACTGTCGAGTACACGCACTATCATCCCCGGGAAATCGACATGCAGGAGGGTTAAATCAAAAAGAGCCTGCTCGACTTCCTGCCGTAACTCGCTATCAGAACGATAAGCGGGGAGTTTTTGTAATGCCTCGTTTGTCAGTACAACGACCACTCGCCCCATTGCAAATGTCTTAATGACATCTGCGCTAAACATGCTATCTTTCCCAGCACGGACAGCATGCGCCACTAGATAGGCCAGTTGGGCGTCGCTTGGATGAATTGCCACCAACATTGCTGTACCATGGCTACTCGTCCCCTCAACTTCAACACTGCTCTTACTATCAAGCAGTATCGCAGCTACCTCCGCCTTGCCAACAACAGGAAGATCGGCCAACGCAATGCGCAGACGCACACCTTCACTGCTTGCATCTTCGACGCTCTCATAGGGAAGATAGACCGTTTTGGCAAAGAGATGCCCGGCCTTGACGCCAATGTGTGTGAGCCGTTGCGTAGCAGCATCAAAGCCAACCTGCGTCAACACACCATATTCACCATCCGCACAAAATATCTTGCTGCCAAAACGAAATTTTTGCATTTCAGAGATTACTTTTGTTTGCTCCATGTGAGTGTCCAGCCTCATTACCTATTTAGAATGTAAAAAGAGGGGAGCGATGTGCCACACCTCCCTGAGAGTGTAGCACGCCACGCTCTTCATGACAAGTTTTTAGTTTCTATGGCCTTGCAGCCCTGAGCTATCAGGGGGTGGGGATGTAAAAGGCACGGAACGCGACGGGCGCACGGAGTGCGTAGGCGGGATAGGTGAAGATGTGGAACCTGCCGGGTGTGGCATCGCTGCATTAGGTGATGCAGTATACAACGGAGGTGGCGATGTCGGGCGCGTTGTCTCCGTCTTTATACGCACGCCCATCGTAAAGAGCAAACGATGCAATTCAGGGAAATCATTGCACGACGGAGGCCAAATAAATGGCTTGCCAGCTTTGGAACGCTCTATTGCCCCAATTAGATCATCCAAGGCTTGCCGCATATGCCGCGCATAGACATCATCCTGCTCTAGACGCGCCAGACGCTCGGCCATCAGGTTTAAACTGGCCGCCAGCGGCAACAATTCACCCTCGCTCAAACGCGCACGCGCACGCAAATTACCGTTTGCCAGGCGCGCCTGCACATCTTTGAGATGCATAATGCCCCGCTCTAAATCCTGATTACGGCGGGCAGATGTTTCCGCCTGTTCTTCGATATGCCGGCTTGCCACCTCCAAACGCTCTAAGGCATCTTTCTGGCGACGAACCAAACGCTCATTCTCCATAATCGTGAGTACTTGACGCGCAATAACTAGCCCAATCACCAAGACCGTCGCAGTAAAAAGAACGGGACGAATGGCTCGCTGTGCCACATCATGCGCAAACACATTGAAACCTAACACCACCAATAACACACCCACCAAGCCATAGGTGATGTACTGCACGACGCCTAAACCAAGTCGGCCTGTTCGCAAGCTTAAACGTTGCTCAATCGTATCATCAGAAGTTAATGGCAAGAACCGCCGCAGATACGCCCCCATCGCAATCGTCATCAGCCCAATAGGCCAGCCAATATCTACCCATGTACCTTCTATATAGGCATTTGCACTCTGCTGAATATTGAAGATAAAATCTGAGGTTGCAAAACAACACAGACCAATTGCCACGATAAATAACGCATTCTTGCGCGCCGTCGATTGGTACAAACGGCCCTGACCACGCAACAAAAGCAGCATAACACAACTCAAGAGGGCAACATCGCTCGTTGGATAATAGATACCGAGAATTTTCGCAGCAAGATTCTCGTTTGAACCTAAAGCAAGTGAGCCAAGGAGAAGATACCACGCAATGCTCAGCAGTGCCCCCATCGCAATCAGGCTATCAAAGACGGTGAGTACGCGTCCACGTCCAGCATCGGATGACGGTTGCAACAGTAGACCAATAAATACCAGCGGTGGGAGGCTTGAATAGCCAATATCAGCATAGGAGGGAAATGGACTCTGATTCGTCAAAACATAATATCGCCAAAAACTCTCGCCAAAGGCCCACATCAACAAACCACACCCGACAAGAATCCACCCTAACCGCTCATGCCCCAACCAGGGTTCAACCTGCTCACCGTCTTGCCCTGGCGCAAGGGCTACGTAGAGCGTCACAATACCTCCAACCGCCGCTCCTAAGAGCTGCGAAAACTCCCATGCAATCCCAACTAAATGAAACATAATTGCCAGGATGATCCATAGGGCAATCAAGGCCATCGCACCCAACAACAGACGTGAAAGCGAGCGCATCGTACACTCCTTTTGTTTATACCAACACAACATTCCCTTAAGATGCCACAGTTCGACATATACCTATCTAAAATACCATATACGCACAGGCTGTTCGTGAAATATAGCCATTTTGGCGTATTTTTACACACACAATAAAATATTTCGAGGATTTTCCCTTTGCTTATATAAGTCATTGCTCAATAATTTTCATTTTTCTATCTATAGCGCACAGAAATTTTGTGGTAATTTCTTTATCACCTATCGATATGCGCGCAATGAGCGGGGAAGGTGTAGATAGCGGCAACATCTCTCACCTTGCTTCTAGCAGAAGAGGGAAAAGCTCGACCTTGTGCGTGTAGATTAGACCATCTTCATATGCTATGCATTGACGGGGCGTTGTGCTGCATGCTTTCTGCCAAAAATGCTTTCCAACGCCTCTGGTGCATAGCGTGCAACAATCTCTTCCGTAATGGCGTTGGCACGACAAATCTCACCGAACATGCTGGCACTGCGGCGTGGAATACGCTCCTGTGTCTCAGGGTTTACTTCAACTAGGCCGAAGCGCACCTGCCAACCCTGATTCCATTCAAAGTTATCTACCAGCGTCCAGTGCAAATAGCCACGCACTGGCACACCTTCCTGAATAGCACGATGTACCATTGCCAGATGCTCCAGGATAGCACGTGGGCGTCGGTCATCCATGCCATCGCTAAAACCATTCTCGGTGATATACAGCGGTTTATTGCCACGTGTGCGTTGATAGACCATCTTCAATACACGATAGAGACCTTCAGGATAAATCTCGCCAAAACTATTATCCAAGCCAGGATCGTTCCGCACCGCACCATGTCGAATAAAACGCTGCCCAAAGAGTTCCGTAGGTGCATTAGGGTCAAAGCGCACCATTTCGCGTGTATAATAATTAATGCCATGATAATCACGCGCACCAGCAGCACGGGGGATAGCAGCAAGTGCCAGGTTAAACGGAAAGGAGAAATGGCCACTCTCTGCGGCTTGCAACGTTATCCCATTAAACATCTCGTTCTGCATGTTCGCCACCGTACGATCAAACGGTGAAAAGGGGAGAGCAGGGTCAAAAAGGCGATAATGGAGACAATAACCAATCTGTGCTGACGGCTGAATAGAGCGAATTGCATAAAATGCTTCAACATGTGCCTGAAGTAAATTGCGCAAGACGCGCATGGTGCGGGATACATGTTGTTCACCCGGTGGAAACGTACCAAGCTGATACCCCAGTATCGCATAGAGGTTTGGCTCGTTCACCGTGATCCAAAAATCACAGACGTCCTGTAAAGACTCAACCACGTGGCGTACATAGCGCACAAAATAATACATATTTTTCTGTTGTGCAAAACCATCACGTTCCACAAACCAGAGTGGCTCGGTGAAATGGTGTAGCGTCACGATGGGCTTCATATGTCGACGCTGTAAGTCAAGCAGCATCGCGCGATAGCGATCTAGCACAGCACTATCCCAGCGGCCCTCTTGTGGCTCTATGCGACTCCATTCCAGGCTCAAACGGAGCGCGTTATTCTCCATCTGCTCAGCCAAGCTAAAATCGTTCTCTGCTTCATGCCACCAATCAGCTGCATCGCCGCAGCGTTCGCCGCTGAGAATATGTCCCTGCTGCTCCCAGCGATACCACTGATTGTTGGTATTGCCTCCTTCACACTGATACGATGCTGATGCCGTTCCCCATAAAAAATTTTTAGGGAAACGCAAGCCACGCTGCCTTGCCATGCCATGCTACCTTTCCAGTGAGATCATTTCCGCCCTATTATAGCATGAAATGAGAGAAAAACACGAGAACAGTGCTAAAAAGCGACGCAGTATACCATACGCTATGGCATACTGCATCGCTTTTTCTCTCAACAATATGAGTTTCGCCCCTATTCGCGGATACCACGAGCCGGGAGCGGGCGTACCAGCGGACTCATCACAGGCAAGTCTTTCTTGCCGCGTGGGAGACGTTGGCGTACCAGATAGTTAGGAGCCTTTGCCAGATCATCCTTTTCAAGCGTGACATCCTCACCAAAACGGTTAAAGAAGGATAGCTCAAAGTTTGGCGTCTCACCCAGTGCACCGTGAGGGCAGACCTCAACACAGTCACCGCAGAAGATACAGCGGTCAAGCGCAAAGGCATAGCGTTTCAGCGTGCGCTCTGCCATCATCAGCGAACCGGTTGGACAAACCTGCACACAGGCTCCGCACGAAACACAGTCGGTATCATGCAAGCTGACATTAAACGGCGTTGCCACTATCGTGTCAAAACCCTTACCAAACATGCCATAGCAGTCAGGTCCAATCACATCATGGCAGACACGAACGCACTGTGTACAATTAATACACTTGTTCGGGTCGCGCAGGATAAAACTGTGCGAGAGGTCCAGATCATAGTCATGATAATCGCTTGGCTCACCATCGTGGAAACGATTATCCGCCAAACCATGCTCGATACTGTACTTCTGCAAGTCACACTGTCCAGCAGCGGGACAGGCACACTGCAAACAGCGAGCCGCCTCACGTTGGGCCTGTTCCTTGAGATAGCCCGCCTCAATCAGCTGAAAATTACGTTTGCGCTCTTCATAGGGCAGCATCGGCATCTTCACTTTTGGCTCAACAGGTTTGTACGGCACAATATCGAACAGATCAGGCTTGCGCTCTTCCAGTTCCAAGCGACGCGCAACCTCACTCATATCCTCGCCCATCAGGAAAGCATGGATCGAGCGTGCGCCCAATTTACCCTGACCAACGCCCTGAATGATCGTTTGCGCACCCATCTGGCAGTCACCGCCGGCAAAGACACCTACACGATCACTCATAAAGTTATGTGGATTGGTCTGCACAGTTTTCCACTTGGTCCACTTCACGCCCGATTTATCATCCAAGACTTTTGTGTCAACGGCCTGACCAATGGCGGGAATGACGGCATCGCAACTGACCACAAATTCAGAGCCGGGGATAGGCACTGGGCGGCGGCGACCGCTGGCGTCTGGCTCGCCCAGTTTATTGCGCTGGAACTCGACGCCCGTGGCCTTGCCATTCTCGGTCATCACACGAGTCTGACTGACATACAATTGCAGGTCAGTTCCTTCAGCCTCTCCATCCTCCACCTCTTCCATCGTTGCGCCCATCTCCGCACGGCCACGGCGATACATCGTATGTACCTTTGCCCCCAGACGGAGTGATGTGCGTGTGCAGTCAAAGGCGGTAAAACCGCCACCAATGACGATCACCTCATCGCCAGCTCTGACCGGAACCGGTTTACCTTCAACCTTATCGTCCAGGTATGCAATGGCGTTGACGACTCCTTCAGACTCTTCTCCTGGCACACGAAGATCATTACTGGTCCAGCAGCCAATGGCCAGATACACCGCATCGAAACCTTGCGCGAAGAGATCATCAATGGTGAAGTCGCGTCCCAGTTTCACATTGCACTGAAGGTCAACGCCCAACTGCCAGACATGATCGATCTCGCGATCCATCATATCTTTTGGGAGACGATACTCTGGAATGCCATAGCGCAACATACCGCCGGGCTGTGGCTGCATATCGAAAACTTTACAATAGTGGCCCCGGAGTGCAAGATAATAAGCGCAGGTCAAACCAGCAGGGCCGGCCCCGATCACAGCAACCTTTTTGCCGGTTGGAGCATCCTTACTATAGGGAACAGGGGGATCGAGCAGACAGGTTTCAGCCGCGTATCCATGCATACGACAAATAGCAATCTCTTCCTCAACCAACGTCCTACGGCAACCTTTCTGACAGGGTGCGGGGCAGGTCAGGCCGAGAATAAATGGGAAAGGCAGGACTTCCTTGACCAAGCGAGCCGCTTCTTTCATCGACCCCTGCGCGATCAGCTCCAGATAGCCAGGGATATCGATGTGCGTCGGGCATTCTACCTGACAGGGGGGCTGGCAATAGGCATTGTGATCGGAGAGAATCATCTCCAGATTGGTACGACGAATATGAAATAACTCGTCAGAATTCGTCGTTACGACCATGCCCGGCATTGCCGCCGTGTTACAGGAAGGTAGGGGCCGTTTCTCGCCCTCGATATGCACCAAGCACATACGACAGGCTGAGGTCGGCTCTAATTTTTCGTCATTACACAGGTTTGGGATATCAGCAATCCCATTGTCAATCGCGGCACTCAGAATAGTCTGACCTTCATAGGCTTGCACGGTCTTGCCATCAATGGTGAGCACAAAGCTGGGATGACCAGCCTCATTGCGTACCATCGGCTCTTTCGGCTCCTGAGTGAGCGGCGAGAATGTATCTCGGATTGATATTGCCATGTATTACCTCTTCCGAGTCTGTAGGGGGCGAGGTCTGCCACGCCCTTCGCAGAATGCTTTTTTGATCAGCCGTAGATGGGTACAAACGCTTGTCATGCTGCACCTCTACAAACGATTACGGCAGAACATGTTTTGTTACGAAACGATGAGCGCGTACAGGAACACAGGTTCCCGTCGGACACTGTAATTCTTCGATATGCATAGTGAAATGATCGGGCCAGTAGCGTTTTGCACTCTTGAGCGGATTAGGGGCCTGCACACCAAAGCCACAGAGCGAGCCGTTTGGCACATACTCCGCGAACTCATCCAACACAGCGAGGTCTCCGTTGACGCCAAGGTCGCTCACAATGCCTTCCAAAATACCAGCAATGCGTTTCACACCAAGCCGACACGGTACACATTTCCCGCACGACTCTTTGCTAAGATAGCGGCTACGTTCCAATGCCCATGCCACCATACACGTATCGGCGGGAAGCAGTTCGATCACGCTAGAACCAATAATCGCGCCCGCTTCTTCGATGGGATCGAAATCAAACGGCATATCTAGCTGCGCGAGCGGCAATGCCCCACCTTCAGCGCCACCAACAACCACAGCACGCAGCTCGCTATCAGCATGTGTAACGCCAGCCAGAGAGAGAAGAGTACGCAGCGGCGTCCCAAAGGGAACTTCAACGACAACGGGCTGGCTGTCTGGTGCAGCATCATACACGGTCACAAGCTTTGTGCCGGGTGTATTTGCTGTGCCAACGCTTTTAAATGCCGCGACACCATCACGTATAATGAGAGGCACATTCGCCAACGTCTCAACGTTGTTTATTGCAGTTGGCTTTTCCCACAAGCCGGCTTGCGCGGGATAGGGAGGACGTTGTTCGGGCATACCACGTCGGCCCTTGATGAGAGCCATCTGAACAGTCTCTTCACCACCCATAAAGCCAATATCGACGCCTAGCACGTTGATAGTACAACTAAAATCCGTGCCAAGAATATCGCGCCCCACCAGATGCTCCTCCAAAGCTTCGCGCAATGCTTCTTGCACGGCGTCGATCCCTGCATGAAAGGTGCTACGCGCAAACAAATAGGCTTCTGAAGCTCCAACCGCATAGGCGGCAAGGATGATGCCCTCAATCACCTGATGTGGGTTGCGTTCCAGCAGCAAACGTGCCGCGTGCGAACGGCTATCTGCATCATAAGCATTACAGATCACATATTTCTGGCTATCTTCAGTGCGGCGCGTGACGCGCCATTTCTCACCCGTCAGCCTACCCGCGCCACCCAAACCACGCAGTTTCGCATCCGTGACCTGCTGAACGACTTGCGCAGGTGTCTGCTGACGAATAGCCTTTTCCAGGGCGGCATAGCCGCCAAACTGGCGATAGGCGGCAAGAGCGCGCACATCTTCCCCTTGCCGTCGCAATACACGATACATCTGTTGATACTCAGGCATTGGGCTGCCTCACATGATGAATATTGCCCCACACACCACGCAGATCCGGGGCAAGGCCACGCTCAGGTTGGTCATCGCGTTTCATTCCCTTCACAGCGGGTGCGGGTTTGAACTTAGGACTCATGGTTGCAATGCCAAAGATATCACTCAGGTCTACCCCACGCGCCTGCACAATGCGCTTCGCGGCTGAGAGCGGCAGATAGCCATACATATCCATTACCGCATCCAACAGAGCTGGCAGCATACCAGCGTCCTGTGACCAGGTTTCCAGCAAGGCATCCACTTTACTCAAGTCGATTGCAGGCTCCAGATAATCCTTGACAGGCATCGCAACACAAGGAGCGATGGGCCGATTAAAATAGCTCACCGCATACTCGGAAATGCGTGGCCTATAAAACCCACCTTTTGACGCGCCCGTAGCAGGTGCTAGCTTGCGCGACGTGAACTTCTCCGCACCCTCGCGAATAGAAGACTGGAACCAGGGGCGTTCCTTCCACTCGTGCATTGGCTCATATTCAATAGTAATTGCACGTGGAGGACAAGCTTTTTCGCATAAGAGACATGACTCACATTTCAGGTTATATTCTGTTTTGAGACCTTCTTGTGCGATCAATTGAATCAAGCCTCGACTGCGTGGTGGCAGCTTCGGCTTTTCATATGGATAGAGGCGTGTCACCTTGGGCCTGAACATATGGCTAAAGGTCAACCCCATCCCTTCTAGAATACCACGCATAGACTATACCTCAATTTCCTTTTCACCACGTACCTTAAGTCCTTGCTTCGCGATCTTCTCACGCAGTTTGAGGATACCCTCAATCAGTGCTTCTGGACGAGGCGGACACCCCGGCACATAGACATCAACGGGAACGATTGTATCCACGCCCTGCACAGTATAATAACTATCATAAAATTCGCCGCCTGAATTGGCGCATTGCCCCATACTGAGAACCCATTTCGGCTCCGGCATCTGCTCCCATAGCAGGCGCAAACGCGGCCCCATTTTGACAGAAACTGTGCCTGCTACAATCATCAAATCTGCCTGGCGTGGGCTGGAACGGAACACTTCCGAACCAAAACGCGACAGGTCATAGTGTGCCTGAGCCGATGCCATCATCTCGATAGCGCAGCAAGCCAAGCCATAACCCAGGGGCCAAACTGACTTCGAGCGCGCCCAGTTTTGCGCCCACTGCAACATATCTGCGAGACTTGTCAGTTGGACTGGCAGCTCTTGATCTCCTGGAATATACTCGTGTGGCCCACTCGCCATCACAATTGGGACGGGTTTTTTCTTACCCGCCGCCGCAGAAGCATTCCCATGCTGTTTTATATCGCTGCTCATGCTAAGAACTCCTCTGCAAAAGGTTTAGCAGCACCTATTGCTCGGTTTATATAATTTTGTAGGATGAGAGACAAGACCTGAAGGGGGTGTGATTTGCACTCCACCTCGCCCTAATTATAGCATGTTTTGCCACGCTGCGCTAGAAACAGTGTGGCTTGCAACACTCTTCCCATAGGATTTCTCTCTTCACCCCTATCCGCAACAACAACCCAATAGGACTCGCTAAAGCTGCGGAACTATGATATACCATTAGTATATTCGAGAGAACGCTACGTGCGCTCTCACTTTACATAAAGGAGCTTTGTTGTGGGAACATACACAATTGCAGTGCTAGCAGGCGATGGCATCGGGCCAGAAGTGACAGAGCAAGCTGTTCATGTCCTGACCACCATTGGTCAACGCTACGGACATACCTTCACCTTCCACAAGGCATTAGTGGGCGTCGCAGCTATTGAAGCTGAAGGTGATGCGATCTCTGATGCCACCATGGCCGTATGCCAACAGAGTGACGCCATTCTCTTTGGGGCTGTTGGCGGTTCTGCACGCTATGAAGGACCCAATTCAAAGGTACAACCAGAACGCGCCTTGTTCCGTCTGCGTAAAGGATTTGAACTGTATGCCAACTTGCGCCCTGTACGCCCATTGAACGCTTTAATTAACGCATCCACCATTAAAGCTGATGTATTAAGAGGCACTGATCTACTCGTCGTGCGCGAACTGACGGGGGGACTCTATTTCGGAAAACCAAGCGAGATTCGCGAGACCGCACAGGGAACTGAGGCAATTGACACGTTGATCTATACAGAGGCAGAGATCGAACGCATTGTACGCACTGCTTTTGAGCTGGCACGCGGACGCCGTCGCAAGGTCACATCAGTTGACAAGGCCAATGTCCTCAGCTCCTCGCGCCTCTGGCGCAGGATAGCAACCCGTGTTGGAGAAGACTATCCCGATGTTGAACTAGATCATCTGTTGGTCGACTCATGTGCGATGCACATGATTCGCCGTCCAACAAGTTTTGATGTGATTGTCACAGAAAACTTGTTTGGCGATATTCTGACCGACGAGGCATCCATGTTGGCCGGCTCAATGGGCATGCTTCCATCGGCTAGCCTGGGGACACGCAAAACTGCACATGGCTTGTTCGGCCTTTACGAACCTATTCACGGTTCCGCACCCGACATTGCGGGACAACTCAAGGCCAATCCTCTCGCCGCCATCCTCTCAGC
>DAICZM010000009.1:0-5098 GCA_027311145.1 Ktedonobacterales bacterium | reverse complement strand
CCTCTCAGCCGCACTGCTACTACGCTATTCGTTAGGTTTGCCGAAAGAGGCAGTGGCGATTGAAACAGCGGTCGAGCAGTGTATCGATGCTGGCTATCGCACAGAAGACTTGCGTGAAGCAGGGAAACATGTCGTCAACACTGCAGAAATGGGACAACACGTCATTGCCGCCCTGACACAGATCGCCGTTTGATCGCTATCCCATCATTGGTTTCGGGCAAGGGCCAAGCAGATGTAATTTCTGCCTAGCCTTTGCCAACTCATCTCGTATCTCTTCCTCTTGTCGCTTGCTGGCGACATTCTCCTCGCTGCTGGCAATTGCAGAAGCCAATTGAGCCTGGACTTCTAAGCGTTCGATATCACAAAGAAGAGCCTGCCGACGTGCATGCCAGCGTACCACCGCACGCTCTACACCCATAACACGCCTCCTAGGAGTGAATTGCCGCCCCATAGATCAGCGAGTGCAGAAGGTTATGCAGCTCATCATCCTGGTAGGGCTTAATAACGTAGGCACTGGCTCCTAACTGCATTGCACGTTGCTGATGTTTAGCAGCAGCACGTGAGGTGAGAACGATCAGAGGCAGGGTACGATATTGCTCTTGGGCACGCACCGTTGCAATGAGTTCATAGCCATCCATACGGGGCATCTCGATATCCAGCAGCACCGCAGCTGGAGTCTCACGTGCAATCAGCTCTAAGGCCTCGACACCATCACGAGCCATCTGCACCTCCCAGTCCTTTTGCTTAAGCATATTCCCCACGACACGGCGCACACTAGGGCTATCATCCACCACCAACACATATTTCCCATGCTCAGACGCGTTAGGCACAGGCGTAACTGGCACACGGGCTTCAGCCGCTACGATGGGTTGACGTGTTGCAGACATATCTCTAGTTGGCTGCATCGGCGTTTGTGCCTGCGCTTGCACTTTCGGGGCGGCGGCTCCCTCGCGTCGCGCCGGAGTAGCCACGAGTTTCATACGCATAGAAAGCAATTCGGTCAACTCTAAAACAAGGACGACCTGCCCATTACCAAGCACGGTTGCACCGGCCACACCATGCACATGCCGTAAATGCGGTCCTAAGCTTTTCATGACAATGTCATATTTGCCCTTAATCTCTTCTACTACCAAAGCCACACGTTGACCGCCCGCATTCACCAGTAACATCTGCGCCTTATCGTCAAGTTGACCAACAGGTAAGGCGAGATACTGCACCAACATATACAACGGGCAAAGGTCATTGCCCACCACGACCGCCGGCTGACCGGCCAACGTCGCACGCTTGAAGTTATCCAAACGCCCTATTGCCTCCACCATGACCGTTGGGATCGCAAATATGTGATCCGCAACACGCACCATCATGGCACTCTGAATCGCCAAACTCGTCGGGAAACGCATAGTAAAGGCCGTTCCCTGCCCAGGCGTCGATTCAACTTCGATTGTCCCACGCAAACGCGACACGCTATCGCGTACCACATCCAGACCAACACCGCGTCCACTTTCCTCGCTCAAGATCTCTGCCGTCGAAAAGCCGGGGCGAAAGATCAGCTCAATCAGGTCATTCTCGCTTAATATCTGATCTGGACGAATTAAACCACGTGCAATAGCAGTATTTCTGACATTTTCAGGATTAATGCCCGTGCCATCATCGCGCACCGTAATCACCACCTGGTTGCCTTCATACGATGCGGACAGTTTGATTTGCCCAGCCGGTGGCTTGCCTTTCTGAATACGAACCTCAGGTGTCTCGATAGCATGGTTTATCGCGTTACGCATTAAATGCAGCAAGGGGCCGGCAATTTCTTCGTACACAGTACGATCAACCTCAGTCTCTTCCCCCTCTAACAAAAACTCGAAATCTTTCTGTTGTTTCAGCGCGACAGCACGAGCCGCACGATAGAGGCGAGGGGACATTGTAGACAGCGGCACGAGGCGCACTTTCATGAGACGTTCCTGAAAAGTGGCACTGAGACGCGTCTCACGCGAGAAAACACTTTCACTCTCGCGAATAATTGTCTCCATCTCCGTACTCAAGGTCGTCATGTCTGAAATACCTTCGCTCAGACCACGCGCCAGACGATGGAACTCCGTATAACGATCTAGCTCTAATTCATCAAATTCGGCAAGGTGTGCCGGTACATTACCCGCTTTTCCATTCTTGCTACCATTGGCAAGACCTTTATTGCTCTGGTTACCTTCGCCAGGCATAACCTGAATAGCGCGTCCACTAGGTAATGTTGCAGCCTCAAAATTGCTCTCTAATTTCTGCCCGACATCGCGCAGACGGATACTACTCAAACTCACATCTGCCACCACACGGACGAGACGTTGAATGCGCTCTTCCAATACACTACGATTCACTAGCAATTCGCCAAACAGATTGACCAACTCATCCAAACGCTGAAGACGCACACGCACACTCAGGTCCCCAGGAGCCGTGCGCTGCACCTCCGCCTCATCCTCAATAGCAATCTCTGCCACTAACGCTGTATCTTGGGCAACACGCTCCATATCTCTGCGCTCTACAGCATCATGCTCGCTACCCAAGAGAGCAATATAGCGCACACGCAATACCTGAACACGTGCCTCGTCAGTCGCAGTGTCTGTCCCTTTACCAGTAATCAGCAGATCAAGTGTTTCAGCCGTATCCAGAATGATACTCAGCACAGCAGGAGAAATGGTTGCTGAACCCTCCATAATGCTATCTAGCAGGTCCTCCGAAACGTGACAAAGATCAGCGATAGCTCGAAATCCCATCATACCAGCCGCACCTTTAAGAGTATGCGTGGCACGTCGGATACCTTGAATCAAATCGCGATTCGCGGGGGATTTTTCGAGGGCAGCAACGTGCATACTGATAGATTGTAAATGCTCTTCCGCTTCAAGCCGGAAAATTTCAGCCGCCTCTTCACCAAGATCACCATTAAAGCTTTGGGATGTGGTAACGCGAGAGGGCGTATTTGTCGCCGGAACAGATGAGGCGAGCGACGTTTTTGCCATCTCTACCGCCGTCACCGAGGCTTGTCGAGGTTGTGCAGGCAGAGAAGATGAGGGCGTCGAAGTTGGATGGACAGAAAGCCCGGTTGCCTCACTCGCACGATCTAAAAAATTTGACGTGGTGGGAGCAATCATCGGCGGCTGCAATGTCTGTGCAGAAACAAAAGGCACACTACTATCGCCAACATTACTGGCAATCATCTCCAGAAATTCCTGCCGCACTTGAATCTCTATCTCACCACGCAGGCGTGCCTCTAATTCTTGCCGTGTTTCTATGCTCTCTGTTCCCACAACGCGTGTTTGTAGTTGGTGACGTGCCTCAAATTCCTGGCGCACTTCATCACGTATTTGCTGCTCTAGTTCGGCGCGTGCTACAACTGTTATGGGGCGTGCTTCATACTCACGCTGCATTTCCGCACGTAGCTGCGTTTCGATCTCTGCTCGAATAGCCTGTATATCGCCTTGACGCTCAAATGTGACGCTTTCTCGCACACCTTTAGAAGCAGCGGCGGAGTTTTGCGTCGCCTGCATCGCCCAAGGTGTCCATCCTTGCTCTTGCGTCAGGACGCCACGTGCCGACAATTCCTGAAACGCATCACTAAATGTGGCAATCGCTGTTTGCAGTTGCTGCAATACCTCTTGCATCTGCTCATCGGTAACGTTGACGCCATTTGTGACTTGCAGCAGTAAATCAAGCACTTTCTTGAGTTTGGTGTTTGACACCCACATCACCGACAAGGGGAGATAGCGACGAACCTGTTCAGGACTGTTGCGCAAGTTTAAGCCCATGACCCGCCCTGCCCAATCTACCATCAACTCTAGGGCATCTTTTGGCCGGTCCAGAAAACTTTTGAACTCACTACGTTGCTCTTCAATCACACTGATTGCCGAACGCAATTGCGAGCCAATGTTTCGCAGCGACATGACCTGCGCTTCTAGCAACTGCATCCCCTGCTGCGTCTCAGTATAGGCCACTGGCAAGCTACCCGTTTGCGCCCTACTAGAGACTTGTAGGGTTGCTTCAGAAGATGCGGCAGACAGAAGGTCAGCTCTCTGGTCTTTACCAGCACGCTCATAGGCACCAGGAACATCGCGAGCTATTGATGTATATGATGGCGGCGTCGGTGAGACAATAGGCGGCAAGCCCAATGGTGCCGATTTTCGCGTCGAGGCTACCAACTCTTCCAGGGCCGTCGGCTGCACATGTGGCAGTACAGGCTCTTCCCGATGTATACTAGGCGACACAGATGCCGATACAGCAATGCTACGCTCTGGTACAGGCGGCGGCAGCGACGGTAGCACCGCCTCTTCAGGCCAAGTAAGGTCCTCATTTGAGGTTACTACAGGAGTACGGAAAGAGGCTAACACTTCATCAAAAGAGGGAAGACCCGTAGCAGACTCAAAAACAGGCATGGCAGGGGATGACACGGCCGAAGGCGGTGCATCCTTGGCCTCAACTGCAGCTGTCGCTAAGCCAGACTGTTGTAATGCGACCGCCAGGCCCATACGATACTGCTCATAATCAGCATCATCTTCTGCGATGACCGTTTTTTCCTTTTTGGGGTCTTTCTGCCCTTCACGAATACTGCTCAGTAAGCGACGGACACGTACCAACGAGCGTTGAAGGAGACCTAGCGTTGGTTCATCTAGCGTTGTTAAACCATCCAGGACATCGCTCAGGATATCCTCCATACCATGAGCGACATGAGCCAGACCTGGAAAATCCATCATCGAAGCAGAACCGCCAATGGTATGAGTGCGGCGATGCGTTTCCTCAAGGGCCTCCATGTCGCCGGGTGATTGTGCCAGACGCCCCAGATTCGCTTCAATTTCGGGCAAATAGCTATTTACCTCTTCAGTAAACGAATCTAGTAGTGATTGTTTATCAAATGCATTCGACATGTTGCGCACACCCACTCATTTCATGATTGAAAGGATAATAGCTCACAGAAGCACATACCTCTATTCGCCTCTATCCTCTCAATGTTCGACATGCCACTCAACAGACTAGCCATTTTTAGAAAATGGCGTCTGATCTTGACTAAACGAAGCCGGAGCCTGACCTTGATTTGAGCCATTTGGTCCAGATGACCAACGCG
>DAICZM010000099.1 GCA_027311145.1 Ktedonobacterales bacterium | reverse complement strand
ACCCCTATGGCATTGTGGACAAAGGTCTCTCGCGCAAACAGATGCGTGTGGGCATCTGGTATCTGATCGCGCTGTGTCATTGCTGCCAACACGTGCATCCCTACCGCATCGGCTACATCCAAGAGGTGAAAGTGCTTGACACAACTGCTTCACCAAGATCAGATTTTAACCTACAAAGCTACTGGCGTACCGCTCGCCAATCTTTGGAGCAAACACCATCGCTCCCACTCACATTACATGTCCAGGCATCTGCTCGCCATCGCCTGCGCGACGAAGGCACACTCTTAAAAGAAGAGCCAGACGGCAGCATCATCGTCTGCTTGCTTATGGAATCTATCGATGCCGCAACCTCTTATGCGCTCTCGCTCGGTCCCCGTGTGCGTGTACTCAGCCCCGCGAAAGTGCAAAAAGCGATTGCGGAGACGGCGAGGCAGATCGCAGCGCAATATGAAATAGGCGAAGAATAACAATACAGAAATTTCATAACTTTTCAATCCTTTTCCAACCTCCATCCTCTATAAAAGAGCAAGAAGCATGCTCTCCGCGATCTTGTTTCTCGTTTATCACGTGCAAATTCTATGATGCCATTTGTGCATATCAGGTTGGAGATAGCTATGTTTGTCAGTCAAAAATTTTCCATCTTGCGCTCACCCGCGCTTATCTATACCGGGCTTGGGATAGCCTTTGCCCTCGCTCTCGTGCTACGCATCGCTTTATATCCCATCACGACCAGCGATTACACGGGCTTCGTCAGTCAGTGGTATGATTTTATTCAGACGCATGGCGGTTTCGCCGCCATGAAATACAATTTTGCCAATTATAATCCGCCCTATCTGTATCTTATTGCCCTGACCACCTTTCTGCCTATCCCCAAACTTATCGCCCTCAAGAGCATCTCAGTCGTCTTTGATGGCGTCTTGGGCCTGTTTACCTACCTTATTATTCGCTTGAAATATCGCCGTTCCTACGCGGCCATTATCGGCGCGCTCGTCGTCGTTCTTGCGCCGACCATCTTCATCAACAGTGCGGCATGGGGCCAGTGTGACGCGATCTACACAGTTTTCTGCCTGGGCAGTCTCTATTTCCTGCTCACAGACCGTCCGGCCTGGGCCTGTATCTTCTTCGGTATCGCCTTTGCCTTTAAGCTGCAGGCAATCTTCTTTTTACCTGTCCTGCTGGTATTGATGCTGAAAAAGAAGATGCCCATCCAGTATCTCGTTCTCATACCACTGGTGTTCGCGCTCTTTCTGGTCCCCGCTCTCGTAGCTGGACGCAGCATCAGCAGCCTGCTGAGCATCTACCCTGGGCAAATCACGACTGGCGGAACAGGTGGAGGCGTGGGCAGAAGCAGAACAGGTACGTTTCCAGGCGGTAACGGTCAAGGCTTTACCAGACCCGGCAGCGGCACGTTTAACCCTGGTACGGGCACGGGCACGGGTACATTTCCACGTGGACCATTCAACGGCACTGGTGGCTTCAACAGGAACGGAAATGGAAGGTTCGCGGGTGGCGGCAATTTTTCCTCCTCGTCGCTGACCTTGAACGCGCCTTCTTTCTATCAGTGGTTGCCCACTAATGCCGCAAGCTATTGGAAGTGGGTCGGCATCGCGCTAGGTGGCTTGTTTGTGCTGCTCGTCGGCGGTCTCTTATGGAGAAGCAAACAGAAAGTTACGGCGGAGATTATCCTGAAAATATCGCTTGTTTTCGCGATCACCTTGCCCTTCCTCTTGCCGGAGATGCACGAGCGTTACGCCTATATCGCGGATGTCATCTCAATCATCTACGTCTTCTACTTCCCTCGCTACTTCTATATCGCGATTATCCAGCAGATCAGTTCGCTGCTCAGCTACGCGCCTTACCTGATACACACACAAGTTATAAGCCTCTCGCTGGTCGCCGTCGCGGTACTCATGATTAGCCTGATCACCTTCTCTGATCTACTGCTCACGCTCTATCCCACGCTGCAAGCCAAACTTGCCTATCTGAGAACCCCCCCATCAGTAACCGTGGTAGACTTACCAAAAGAGAAACATGTAACAGTGAGCAAAGAATAAGCGGTATATATAAAAGCGCGCAAAAACCAAGACTCACCAGGGCAGTGCGAAGGAAAGCCTCCTCGTCGCCCTGGTGTACTTGATTTATTTATATTGTGTCAAATAAAGGAGAATGTTTCTGATGAAAAAAGCATTTCGCTTTGGTGTTGTGGCTGGCGGTCATCCATCACGTTCAACCTGGATTGCATTCGCCCAACGTGTCGAAGCACTGGGCTACTCCTCTCTGCTTTTGCCAGATGTTCTGAGCATACCGCTGGCAACACTTACCGCCCTCGCAGTAGCTGCCACCGCTACCACAGAGTTGCGCGTCGGCAGCTACGTATTTGTCAATGATTATCGCCACCCTGCCTTGCTCGCCAGGGAAATCGCGACTCTGGACCAACTCTCCGATGGTCGCGTCGAACTTGGGCTGGGAGCAGGCAACTGGCTGCACGACTATCAACAACTTGGCTTGCCGTTTGATCAGGCTGGTACACGTGTTTCGCGCTTTGCAGAGGGACTCTCCATCATCAAAGCATTCTTTACCAGCGAGACAGTCAATTTCTCCGGCAACTACTACACCGTTACAAACCTGCGTAGCCTCCCCAGGCCGTTGCAGCAGCCCCATCCCCCCATTCTCATCGGGAGTTCAGGTCGCCGTATGCTAACACTTGCAGCGCGTGAAGCCGATATTATTCAGCCTACCCCTCCAACAGAGGAGAAGATTGGTTGGATACGCGAGGCCGCTGGGGAGCGTTTTGAGCATCTAGAACTCGCTCAGTCTACCTTTGGCATTGAAGTGACCGATAGCCACAAAATTACTGCGCCGCCATTCTCGCGTATACCAGTAGAAACACAACTTATGACCACCGCGCAGGCAGTAGAGTTCCTGCTAGGGCAACGTGAACAACTGGGCACCTCGTATATCCAGATTCAGGAAAGGCAGCTAGAAAATTTTGCCCCCATAGTTGCGCAGTTGCGAGGGAAGTAGACCGACAAAACCGACTCTGTAGAAGCCTCCATAGAGTCGGCTTTGCAAATTGCATTCATCTCTTGCCAAAGAGTGCTAGGCTCGGCCTTCATGAAGTTCGCTGATGGCTTTGTTGAGACGCCGCAACCTTGTTTCACTCGTTTTGGCACCATCAACTGTGAGTACGATTCGCTGCTTGGCACTTGGGGATAACCCATCGAAGAAGCGTTTGGCGTCCGCATCACGGTCGAGAGCTTCCTTGAAGTCGGGCGGCACCGTCACTTCACGCGGTTCGGTGTCCAGTTCGATATCGACCTCTACCTCATCGCCAGATTTAACACCAGCCCGCTCGCGGTTCTCCGCGCTGATGGGAAGCAGGAACTCTCCACCCATAGGTGCGATCGTGCTACGGTAGGTATAACCGTTGATTGTGATGCGAACAGGTGGCCGCTTGCTCGACTTCAGACTCTCAACGACCTCTGCGGGAACGGAGATACCTGTAGCCGTCTTCCCATGAAGTTGCACTGTAGTACGAAATTTCATGCCTCGGCTTCCTTTACTTTGCCTGCAACTCTTGTACGTATTCAATCAGGTAATCCCAGGTCATATTCGTCCCTTCCAGCATCCTCATGTCGAGAGCAACTTTCAAAGCCTCCGCACTGCTGAATTGGACGCGAGCGGTAGCTTTCGTTTTTCCGGCCTCTTCGGTAAAAACAATCGTGGTTAGATGTTCAGGAACACCCTCAATAGGATTGGCATGCTCGTCGGCGAAGGTCGCACTATAGACTAGCTTCTCCGGCGGCACGATTTCGCGATAGACACTGCGTGCCCAGTGTTCCTGACCCTCTGGTGAGCGCATCGCGTAGTGCCAGATGCCACCAGGGCGCAGATCAACGGTGCAGGCAGAAATGGTGTACGGTCGTGGTGCCCACCAGCGTTTGAGATGCTGTGGCTGGGTGAACACTTGAAACACCAGCGCGCGCGGTGCCGCAAATTGCCGTTCCACGACAAATTCCCGTTCCCCAATATGCTGACCTTGAGATGCGTAATCAAACATTGTTATCCTCAATTCGATTGCTAGCAGGCTGATCGGTGGCCTGCAAATCCAGTAAGTAGTCGTCCAGACGGTCGAAGCGTTCTTCCCAGAGACGACGAAAAGAGTATAGCCAGGACTCCAACTCTTGGAACGGCTCACGTCTCAACTGATAAATTCTCCGGTTGGCCTGTGGCTGAACCTCCACAATGTCAGCCTCACTCAGAACCTTGAGATGCTTCGAGACCTGCGGCTGTTGTAATCCCAACCGCGTAGCGATTTCTCCTACTGTCAGAGGGCCATCGCGCAACAATTCGACAATGTGTAAGCGGTTTGGCTCCATCAGAGCAGTCCATAACGTTTTCATAGTTCCAGTATACCCTATAAAGCATATTCTTGTCAAGGAATATTCCTTTGAAAGGATATTTTAATTTGCCACGAAAGCGCATTCAAAGCAAGGTCGCATTGAAAGGGCGTACTCTCCTCTCAATCGCTTAGATAGCAGCTTGGAATGTACAAAATTTATAGCACGTATGTTCGTTTTGTGCTATAATGCATAGCCACAAAGAAGACATAGAATACAGCGCGAAAGGGGGTTGCTATGCAGGTCATTTTTATTGGCGGAGCAAGCGGCGTTGGCGCGAGTTGCGTCGCCATTCAGCTTGCGCACCAGTGGATTGTAGTTGACGCAGGCGTGCGTGTCGATCATAAAGCTGACCCGTTGCCCGATCTCGCCTTGCTAGAGGGCAAAGATGTACGCGCTATCTTTGTCACCCATGCTCACGCTGACCATATCGGAGCCTTGCCACTGCTGCATCAGGCCTTCCCAACAACTCCCATCTTCACCTCACGCGCTACCGCTCTCTTGATGGAGGTCATGCTGGCTGACGCGCTCAAAATCATGACACGCCGCGCCGTCGAAGAGATGGAAATTCCGCTTTATCCCGAAACGCTGGTCTCCAGCATGCTTACGCGCGTGCGTCCTATCCCAGTCGGAGAAAGCTTCACACTCTCAGAACTGCCCACTGTGACTATCTCGACCAGTCGCGCCGGACATATCGCGGGGGCGATGAGCGTGGGCTTTACCGCCAGCGATGGAGCGATTGTCGTCTCTGGCGATATCAGCAGCACGCCACAGCGAACTGTGCAGGGAGCGGTTCCTCCCGCGATGGAACGCTGTGATCTGCTCATCCTGGAGTCTACCTATGGCGCGCGCCTGCACCCCAATCGTCAGGCCGAAGAGCTACGTTTAGCACAGGCGGTCGCGGAGAACTTCGCACGCGGCGGTCACACGCTCATCCCTTGCTTTGGCCTGGGACGCGGACAAGAACTGTTGCTCCTGCTACAATCAGCCCAAGAAAAGGGGCAGGTTCCGCATTTTCCGATCTATGTCGATGGGCTGGTGCGGCGCGTCTGTTCCACCTATCAACTGCTGCCCGAAGCTCTCACGCCCACGCTACAACGGCAAATTCGCAAAGGCTATCTACCCTTCGCGGGTCGCAATGTGACCTTTGTGCGCGACGAACGCGAACGTCTGCGCATTCTGGCAGGGCCACCCGCCTGCATCCTCTCCAGTAGTGGCATGCTCACAGGTGGACCAAGCGCGTGGTATGCGGCGCGTCTGGCAGGACAGCCCAACGCTTCCATTCTCATCACTGGTTATCAGGACGAAGAGTCTCCTGGCAAGAAACTGCTCGATCTGGCGGAACAGCGGCGCGATACGCTTGAACTCAACGGACAAACAGTTCAGGTCGCGTGCAATGTTGCCAAATATAGCCTGAGCGCGCACGCTGATGGTAGCGAATTGGCGGCATACGCGGCAGCTCTCAAGCCTCGTCAGGTCGCGCTGGTACATGGTGACGCGGATGCCCGTGCCGCCTTGCGTGCGCTAATTGCTGAAACCGATGTCATTCTCCCGCAGAATGGCGCATCACTTGATATCGGCAAGCAACCACTGACACGTGGCAAGCCTGTCAGGAAACAGCAGGTTGCGGCTCTCACGACACTGCCAGCCAATATTGGCAATGGCAAAGCGTTTGAGGCTGAAGACATTGACCTGCTGTGGGACGCGATCTGTCAGGTCTCCACCATGCGCATTGTGACCGCGCGCGAACTGGCAGCAGTCTGGTACGGCGAGGCAACCGAGGAGACCACCGCGCAGATTGTTGATATCCTCAGCACCGACATTGACCAACGCTATTTTGTGCGCCAGAGCGCGTTGGAAGAAGCCTACCGCGTTCGAGGTCAGCAAGAGGACGAGCCAGAAGATATCTTTAGTGAACTAGTAGGCCAACTGCTTTTCTTACAAGTGCGACCCGATATTTCAAAAGTTGTATTCTGCAAAGCGATCGAGCCAGGGGCAACCATTCGCGTGCAATTCCCTAAAGGGGCGGCTTTCGAGCGCACGCGCTATCCCTATTCCGCCATCCTTGATCTCATTGGTCCCGCCCCGCAAGAGATGCTCGATGGCTCACAAACAATAGGTGCAGAGCTGGCAGAACTCTCGCGTCAGGCACGGCGTATCAGGCGCAAGCTCTCCGCGCAGGAGTTGGCCCGTCAATGTCAGGAAGAGGCAACCTATACACTGAGCGAACTCTGCACGCTGGCTGGTCTCTCACCCAACACGCTTGAGGAGCGGCTTGCGGTCGCCAAACTGCTCTTCCTCAATCCCAATCTCTTCCTGCAACGCTCTACCCTGCTCGAAGAGGATGGACAGGCGCGCTATGGTCTTGCTCCAGAGTGGCAGGAGGCATTAGAGGAGCCTGAAACGAGCGAGGCTCCCGACTCAGAATGGCTACAAAGCGTGATCGAAACGCATCTGGGCCATGCGCCCGACCTGTATCGACGCGGCATCAATCCAGAGACGGGTGAAATCACGCTGTATTTCTACTTTCCCGCCTTTGCCTGGGAACACTATGCCCAAGAACTAGCCGCCCTTGCCGACGAAACAGGCGTGGCGGTCACACTCAATCCTCATCCTCACCAGGGGGCATTAGCGGAAAAAGCGGTTGCCTGCCTGCCGGAAGGTGTAAAAGCTCTTGGCGGCCCATCATTCTATTTTGATCGCTCACTACTCGTGCAGGAGTGTAGCGGCGAGGCCACGCCAGAAGCAATTGAGCAGGCAAATACTGCATTTTATGAGCAGACGCGCTGGCATCTAGAGCTTCACCTACCCAGCAAACAGCCAGTAATACCTGTCGCTCCAGTTGTAGTGAGTGTGAGTACGCACATAGCCACATCGAGCAAGAACAATGGCAAAGCTGTCAACCCGACAGAGGCGTTGCGTATCGCGCGCATGAGCTTGCGCGATGTGCCTGATCTGATGAAAATCGGCACCGAAGATGGGACACGCACGTTGCTCTTCCGTTTCTCCTTCCCCGAAATTGCTCCCAAACGCTATGCTGATCGCTTAACAGCCATCGCCGAGCAGACAGGATGGAATATCCGCATTCACGGTGGCGTCCATCAGCAAGCGCTCATCGAGGCCGCACAACGTGCCCTACCGGCGGGACTTTTCAGTGCCGCCACGCCTTCCATTCGCCAGAGCAACCACGAGGTAGGTGTGACTGCCCTGGGCGAAGCAACTGAGGACGCTCTAGAACAGGCACGTGTACGCTTTCAAGAAGAAACTGGCTGGTCACTGCGTATCGAGATAAAAACGCGCACGTGGTGAACAACGGGCGATGGCACTATGCACCAAGTTTATCGGCAAGCTCGTTAAAATCGTCAGCGACCACAGCAAAAGTGGAATCTGCCGTCAGGTCGGGAATATTGTGTGGGCCAAATTCCAGCGGACGCCGCACAAAACCTGCGCGCAAACCCTGTGCCTGGGCGGCTCGCAAGTCAGCTTGATGGGCCGCTACCAACATCACCTCGTGCGCTTGCAGGCTCAATAGCTCGACTGCCATCTGATAGGTACGTGGGTCTGGCTTATAGACTTTGAGCAATTCAGCCGAAAAAATACAATCCCAGGGCAGACCACTATACTTCGCCATATCAACCAGGAGCGAGACGTTCCCGTTCGAGAGCGTGGCCAGCGTAAAACGTTGGCGCAGGCGCGTTAAGCCTGCAACGGCATCGGGCCAGGGGCGCAAACGATGCCAGACGCGATTGAGATGCTCTTTTTCCTCTTCTGTCAGCCCCGTCATCTGAAATTCGTTCAGCACTTCCTCTAATGCCATACGGTGCAGCGCATCTAATTTTGTCCAGGGTAATTCGCCGCGCATCACGCGGTCCATAAAGGGACGATAGCGTCCACGCCAGGCATTCGCTACTGCACCCCAATCGACCTGCCAGCCCTTTTGCTGATTCCACTGCTCGCCTTCGCTGATAATCGTCGTATAATAATCCACAACTGTGCCAAAGACATCAAAAACCAGTGCTTTTATCTTGTACTCCATACACAATTTCCTCTCAGGATTTTTCGCGTATCCCTTCTGTTTGGCATATCCCGTTTGTGTACCACATAGGAAAGAGATAGAAGTATTTTATCTCATCAGTAACAGGAAAGGCTATCCGGTGCAACTTCTCCGCTCTCTGGCTGCTGCAACGGCTTCACGATTTCCGGCACACGTCCGATTTGAGGGTGTAGCCAGGCTTTTATGCGCAGATAAAGAGCCATGATGCCACCAAACCAGAGACCACCATAGAGATAGCCCGCCATCACATCGCTCGGCCAGTGCGCTCCCAGATAGATGCGCGACGGGCCAATGCCTACAATAAGAGCGGTACAGATAGCAATCAATGTGTTGCGCAACTTACCAGAACGCCAGTTTGTCGCCAGCAGATAGATCAGCAACCCATAGAAGTTCGTATAATGCATCACATGTCCGCTTGGAAAACTCGGCTCATTGATCACACGGACCACCTTCACATCCACTGCTGTCGGGCGAGGACGCTTGATAACCCGCTTGAGAATGACATTCAACAGGTTTGACGAGGTGGTCAGCAGGATAAAAAGAGCCTCCAGACGGAAACGCAAAGCCCAGAAGATTGCGGCAATGCCTATTGTTTGTGGCGTAGACCACTGCCAGAAACCAATCTCGGAGACGCCAAACAGCAAAGCACGCAACCAAGGCTGGCGATGCTTCTGTAACTGACGCGTGATTGTGCGATCTCCTGGGAAAAATTGCGTGCGGCGAGCGATCCAGGAGAGAATAAGCGCGCCCGAGAGTAGCCAGAGATAGAAAGCCAGGAACATCGTGCCGCGCGAGACAGCCCGCCGTCCAGAAACAGAGGTTTGGACCGCTATTTTCTGTGCTTCACTGGCAATCTCTGGTAAGCTCATGGCCACAAGAGCAGACCCAGCAAGATGCTCTTGTGGCCCACGCTTCTCTTGCTCTGGGCTATCAGATGTTCCATTGTCATATTCCATAGAAATATTCCCTTGTTTCACCTTTAAAGTGAACGCGCAGTCTGGTGGAGCTGCACAGAACGGTCACCAAGGTGTCTCATATGGGGGCCTTGCGCAACTTTATGTGGCATACGTACACGCAACGCTCCTGCTTGTATACTGATAGACACAGGCGTCGTGCCGTGCGCAACACCATCAGCATGAACCGGAACGGCAATATTGGAGGTAACGCGCAATGACTTCACTTTCAGCTGCACGATCTTCGGTTGGAAGGGACGTTTGCCCCTACTAATCGAAATAGCATGGCGCAAATATTCCAGTTTGCTGAAATTCTTGTATATCACCACATCTAACAAACCATCATCCATTAATGTGCCCGGCGCAACCTGGAGATGTACCCCATAATAAGGAGAATTGCAGACCGTGACCTCCATTGCATGAAATGCTCGCCTGCGATGCCCATCAAACGAGATGAGCAAACGCGGTGGTTGATAGGCCAAGAGTGCTGTTAAGCCTTGTATGATACCAAGCATAGTCGTCCAGACGCCAGGACTCTTTACCTCTTCAGCAGCGGGAAACAATGCAGCTTCCAGACCAATACCTACCACTTCCAGGAATACATCGCCTTCAACCTGCCCAACGTCTATCAAACCCGTCTCGCCTTGCGCAATAATCGCACACGTCTCCTCAATATTTTCTGGCAAACTCAGGCTACGCGCAATGTTATTCATCGTTCCCAGTGCAATAATCCCCAACACACACGCTGTGCCAATCAAACTACACGCAACGGCGTGAATCGTGCCGTCACCGCCCGCTGCAATCACTAACTCAGCCCCTTGCTGAACTGCTTGCTGCGCCAACCCTCCACCAGGGTCTTCCACTGTTGTATACCAGACCTCCGGTTCGAGAGCATACTGCCGCAAACAATTCACAATAATCGTCTCGTGTTCCTGCAGCGTCCCCTCCTGATTTGCCAGCGAGGAGGCTCCCGATAGCGGATTCAAGATCAACACAGTGCGCATGAATAACACCTCTTTTCCTATCCTAACATAGCAGAATGAATGGCATATCATTTTGTCTCTAGCACAAACCCAGCAAACTAACAGCGACCCTCAAAAGTGACACGATTGAGCGCAGCCTTTGGTTGAGCAACACAAGTGTAGCATTATGACTTTCTTTCCTGCCCAACGCCGCTGTCGCGGCTAGCTTCGCTCAGGGCAGGATTGCAACACCTTGACTTGTTTCACGGTTGAAGTTTATAATATCTACCAAGCGGTAGGTAGGTAAAAAGAGAGGAATGATTATGGAACAGCCAACGCATACCGAGGCCCATGAGCGCGTTATTATCGTTGCTGACCAGTTATTTGCGGAGCGTGGTTATCAGGCCGTCACGCTCCGCGATATTGCTCAACACCTGGGTATTCGCCATACCTCGCTCTATTATCATTTTCCGCGTGGCAAGGAAGAGCTTTTTGTCGAGGTTACGAAACGCCGCATGCAGAGTTATCGCGCTGGTCTGGAGCAGGCTATTCAACAAGCAGGCTCGGACTGGATGGCGCAATTACGTGCGGCGGCGTTCTGGCTGCTTGAGCAACCGACAATGCATCTTGGGCGCATGTTGCAATCGGATATGCACGTCATTAGCGATGAGGCCAGTGAGCAACTACGACGTATCGTGTTCACCTCGCTTTTGCAACCGCTCGAAGGAATTTTTCGCGTGGCTCTCGCGACCAATGCTGACCCAACAAAGCGTCAGCGCGGAGCAACTATCGCGGGTATGTTCCTTTCGCTGATCGAGGGCATCGAAAACCTGCCGCCCAGTTATGTCGCGGGTTCCAAGCAAGAACTGGTTGATACCGTTCTAGATATATTGATAAACGGCATTCGCAACTAAGCTAGCACTTGCGAGGTCAGAGCAGTGCAGAATGGAGTAGCAACATGGCAAGTATCACGGGCGGTTCGGCCCAGGACGCATCTACGCCCACAACACCACGTAAAGACGTACTGGCATTATGGCTTGGTATTGCCTTCAGTTTCGCCTTCACGGGCCTCATCTGGCTGACAGGCAACTCGCTCAAGGTCTTTCCGCATTTACCGCAACAAGGTCCCGCGTGGTATTTCTGGAAACTCCCCTCACCTAGCCTGCCAGCGGAGATTACCGCCTGGGGCCTTTACGCATTACATCAGATTGCGATTTGGGGCATCATCTGGTATGCACAAACACATGTCAAAAAGTATACAACTGGATTGCACCCGATCAATATTGTTGCTTTAGGAGTAAACGCGCTCTTTATTTTGCTGCACTTCGTGCAGACGCATATCTGGTATGATGCCCTAGCCCAGAACGTTTCCGTCTTTAGCTCACAAGGCTCAGTGATTGTACTGCTTGTCTGGGTGTTGTTGATGGAGAATAATCGACGCGGCATGTTCTTCGGCAAGAAGTTACCGATTGGACAGCGCATCATGCAATTCGCACGCAAGTATCACGGCTACTTTTTTGCCTGGGCCATTATCTATACCTTCTGGTATCATCCAATGGAAAGCACCTATGGGCATCTCGTCGGCTTCTTCTACATGTTCTTACTCATGTTGCAAGGAAGCCTGTTCTTCACACGCATCCATCTCAACAAATATTGGACCTTCACACAGGAAATTCTCGTCCTGTTTCACGGTACAGCGGTTGCAATTATGCAAGGACAAGGCATGTGGTCGATGTTCCTCTTTGGCTTTGGTGGCATCTTTATCATCACACAAATGTATGGCCTGAACCTGAATCGCTGGACCAAATGGGGCTTTCTCGCGCTCTATATCGTGGGTGCACTTATCGTCTACAGTGGACGCGGCCCCAGTCATCTGTGGGAACTGGCAGCCATTCC
>DAICZM010000098.1 GCA_027311145.1 Ktedonobacterales bacterium | reverse complement strand
GTGGGTGACGCTGGCTGACAATCATACTGAAATGCTCCCTCCGAATCGTCGTTGCACAAAAAGAACCAGACCAATGACCAATCCACTCACACCCAATGAGTAGAGTGCTAGCGGAAGTGCGCCCGCAACCCCGATGCCTGTCAATTGTACATAGGTATAGACTGGCAGCGTATACGGGTGGTAGGCCATGACAACGGTCGCACCAAACTCGCCTAATGCGCGCATCCAGGCCAGAATCAGGCCTGCACTGATGCCTCCACGTGCTAGTGGTAGGCTCACTCGCCAGAAAAGTCCCCATCGTGTCTGTCCTAGCGTTGAGGCCACCTGTTCAAGGCGGGGATCAATGGCCTCAAAGGCCGTGCGTGCCGCGACGATGACGAAAGGAGCCGCGACAAACATCTGTGCCAGGACGATGCCCGCCAGTGTATTGTCTACCTCCCAACCGATATTCGCCAGGGGACCACCAATTAGTCCATAGGGTCCATACAAAACTAATAACACTATACCACTTACGACTGGTGGAAAGACCAGCGGTAAGTAAATCGCCAGCGTAACAAGCGTTTTGCCAGGAAAGTCAAAACGTGCCAGCAGATAGCCAAGCGGGATGCCGAGGAGGCCAATGAGTAGAGTCGCGATAGTTGCACTGACACATGAAGTCCAGAGTGCGCTCAATGCCTCAGGATCACTTAAGGCGGCTGGTACAGCGGGCCAGGGTAAGACCCATAAGAAATAGAAGAGCGGCCCGATCAAGTATAAAAGCAGGAGTATGGCGAACAGCAATAGGACGATGCCCCAACCGAGCGAAAAGCGGTGGGGCACCATGTGTGCTGAGCGAACACGTCGTTTTAGCATAGATACCTATAAGTACTCAACTCTGAATGTACTGTTGTAGCTGCTGCGGCACTGTACTGGCGTCCCCCGATACCTTAACCGGCGTGGAGAGAATGCCGTTGGCCTGTAATAATGCCTGTCCCTGTGAGGATAACATGAAATTGACGAAAGCGATAGCCCCCGCCATATCTTTTGACGTGCTAGGAATCGTGATGGTGTAAAGAACAGGTGCGCCCTTGCTGGTCTTGCCCGTTTTGGGATTGGTCCAGTGCGCCGCTGCATAACTGCTTGCCAGTGTTGGATCACCCAGATTGACCTGCGTAGGGAGTGCGATAGAGGGCAATTTTGCTTGCTTTACCTCGTTCAGATAAAAAATACCCGCGTCAAGCTGGCCGGCACCCAGACGTGCTACGAGTTCCTCTTCAGGAAAGACCTGACTGCTATTCTCATCGCTGCCGAGAATTTTCTGTTCCAACCCTGGTTGCTTATAATACTGTTCTGCCAGCTGAAAGAGGAAGATCGTATTATAACCCTTCGGGTCCAGCTCTGGGTCCGTGCGACCGAGGCGCATCCCCGACTCTTCAAGGACCTGATACCAGGGCTTGGAACCGCTGGCCGCCGCCTGGAAATCAGCAGCGAAACGACTCTGTGGGTTATAGCCAATCACCATTTCAGTGCGTGCCAGACTGAGATACCAGGAGACGTAATTGCCGTTAGCTGCTCCCATCAAGGTCTTGTTCACGTTCGGGTCTACACTGATAAAAATGTCAGGCGTGCGTAGGTGACCCTTGATTTCATTGGCCAGAGCCACGGACCCCTTGCCTTCGCCTTGAAACGTATAGCCTGTACTCTGATTGAAGGCTTGCTTGACGTTGTGTTCCATAATGTTGACCAGCGAACCCGCATAGAGGACGGAAACTATTCCCTTGTTTGGATTGCTCGTAGGTGTGATACTGGAAGCTGTCCCCGTCGTGCTTGTTCCGCAGGCACTCAAAAACAAAAGCAGGCTCGATAGCAGGCCGCAAGCAAAAAATAAGCGACGTTGCTGTCTGGTTCGCACCGGATTAGTCATTGTGACACTCCTTTGTATATGAATATTCATAATATGAGTATACCTTGAGAATGTTTGTCGGGTCAAGGTGAGTGAGGCCGTCTTGCAATACTAAACGTTTTAGCCGCTTTTAGCCATTGACAACGCGAGGGCACAACGCTATGCTATCTAACATATTCTGCGTATGTAAGTAATGACAGAGAGAAAGAGTAGGGGAACGAACATGCGACGTACCTGGGGGCAGCTTGCGCTGCTGGCACTTGCACTACTGGGAGCGGGCATTGCCATTTACTTGACCTTTGTTCACTATCAGCAAGTGGCTCTGGTCTGTTCTTCGCAAGGCTTTGTTGATTGTGCGCGTGTTCTCTCCAGTCCATATTCTAATGTACCTGGCACAACGATCCCGATCACCTTTCCGGGTCTAGCCTGGATAGTAGCCAGTGCGGTCCTTGCCGTTGTTGTCTGGCGTTTCCCTGAGCAGCGCAACCTGCTGTTGCTGCAATGCGTGTGGATGGGCTTGGGTCTGTTGGCCGTCTTCTACTTGGTGTATGTTGAGTTGGTCCGTTTGCATACGCTCTGTGCCTGGTGTACAGGTTTTCATGTCATCATCCTGGTGATGCTGCTGCTCTCGATCCTGCAACTACAAAATGGTGAGTCGTCTGAGGATGAGCGTGATGAAGAAGATGTCGAGGAAACGCCGAAGCCGGTATCCATGCCCCGCCAATAACCTTGTGTATGTAGCTCTTGTGTCGCAATGAACCCGATTGCTCTGCCCAATAGGCCGCAATTTTGGCAAAGATTGTGGCCTATTGAACGCGATCTAGCGGGGTTCCTCGCCTAAACCTGCCAGGAGATGCATGGACTCGACGGCATGCTTGGGCAAGCCCGACCCGGCTTTGCAACAGACCGTGACAACTGTCCCCGTCAGTCCTTCGCTTTATGACTCACTCATCATGTTATTCACATTTGAAGGTACGAATGGCCGTGAACAGCATCAGCATAGCCCAGATGACCAGCACGATCAGCGGGAAGGTTGGGAATGCTGAGCCGTTGCTCATCGTGGCCTGTAGAGCCTGCGTCAATGCTGCTGCCGGGAGAAGTTGCGCGAGGGCTGCTAGCGGCGCGGGTAGATGATCAAGCGGCAGAATACCGCCGCCGAGCAGGATGAAGACGAGAAAGAGCGCATTTGCTCCCGCTAGCGTCAACTCAGCCCGTAGCGCGCCTGCCATTGCCAGACCCCAGGCCGAGAATGTAACCGTGCCCAGTGCCAGCGCGAGGAATGTGAGAGCGGGCGAACCCACAAGCTGCCAGCGATAGAAACCGAAAGCGACCCCTACGAGTAGTATAACCTGCACGATCTCCAGTAAAAGAATCGAGATAATTTTGGCGAGAATCAGGCTGCTGCGTGAGAGCGGTGAGCTACCAAGCCGTTTAAGAACGCCATAATTGCGCTCGTAGGCGGTTGCGATGCCCAGGTTAACCATGCCTGCCGCCATGATCGCAATCGCGAGAATGCCGGGCAGCAGAAAATTTATAGCTGGCCCGCTTGTTGTTGGGATGACATTGAGCGAAGCGAAGAAAATGAGTAGCATGACGGGTACGATCAGCGTGACCAGAATGTTCTCACCGCGCCGCAACGTGAGTAGCAGTTCAAAACGGGTTTGTGTCAAAATCTGACGCAGGGGTGAAGTTGCCTGGGTGACGATCACAGGCGTCATGGATGTTTGTGTAGCCATAGTATTACTCTCGTACCTCCGAGCCTGTCAGGCGCAAGAATAAATCTTCTAGTGAGCCGTGACCAACACGCAATTCGGAAAGCGTTATCTGCTGGTCGCGTAGCCAGGCAGTTAGCTCTACCAGCAGGGTTGGTACACTTGCGGTTTCGAGCAGATAGCTACCTGGACGCACCTCACTCGCTGCTTTAGCAGAGGGGAGAGCGGCCAATTGTATGCAGTCGAGACCGGCAGGGGCAACGAAACGCACGATATTGGCGTTCTGCGTGCCCATCATCCCACCGGGTGTATCCAGTGCGATTAGACGACCGTGATCGATAATAGCCACACGGTCAGCCAGGCGTTCTGCTTCATCCATCAAATGGGTGGTGAGAAGGATCGTGACGCCCTGTTTTTTGAGGTCGCGAATGATCTCCCAGGTTGCTAGCCGTGCCTGTGGGTCCATGCCGGCGGTTGGTTCGTCCATAAAGACAAGGATAGGATTGCCAATGAGAGCGACGGCGAGAGCCAGACGACGTTTCTGCCCGCCAGAGAGGCGTCGGCAGCGCGTTTTGGCGGATGCTGTTAAGCCAACCCGTTCTAGCAATTCGTCAATTGCGCGTGGCTTCTCATAGTAGCCGGCGAAAAGTTGCAAAACCTCACGTGCTGTCAGGGCAGGATACAGGCCATCCTGTTGCAGAACAACGCCGATCTGTGGCTTGAGTTGTGCCCCCTCGCGTATAGGATCGAGCCCCAACACGCGAATCGTGCCACTATCAGGTTTACGATAACCCTCCAGTGTCTCGACGGTTGTCGTCTTACCCGCTCCGTTCGGACCAAGTAGCGCGAAGACTTCGCCACGATGAACCGTGAATTCCAGGGTGTCAACGACTTTATTTGTGCCGTAGCTTTTACTGAATTTGTCAACGACAATGGCCTCGTGCGTATCTGCTGCCAGTGTTGAGCCTGACGGGCGTGTTGTACGAGACGTTGTCTGCATATCGGCAGACATAAAAATGCTCCTTAATTGTTCATAATATATGAGAAACTGCGGTAAAAATTCCCGATACCTTTATACAGTACAGCAGTTCGCCACGAATGGCAAGATCGAGATGAACTTCAGCCGATGAAAATTTGACGTTCCTAATCTCAAGTGCTACACTATCTGGAAATCTATTGAACATGTTAGACGATAGTGTTGAAGGAACATAGAGAGCATGACATGCTACGCCGCATTGTGCCTGCTCAATATCGTTCATACTGTTTTTGTATGTCAATGTTGCAACCCGGCACGCACCATGATGTGTGCTGGGCGTTTTTATAAAGGAGGATGCCGAAGTCATGTTGTCGGCTCATACACGTAGCAGCTTTGAAGAAAAGTTCGCTATGGAAGGTCTTACATTTGATGATGTTCTTATTCTCCCTGCTGCCTCTTCGGTCTTACCGCGTGATGTCTCAACGCAGACACGTCTCACTCGCCGAATAACGATCAATGTTCCGATCATGAGTGCCGCAATGGACACCGTGACCGAGGGGCGTCTGGCAATTGCTTTGGCGCGTGAGGGCGGCATTGGGATTATCCATCGTAATCTCTCGATTGATGAACAGGCGGTTGAGGTTGATAAAGTCAAACGTTCTGAGTCAGGTATGATTACCGACCCGATTACGCTTGAACCAACCGCTTCACTCCGCGAGGCCCTTGGTGCGATGCAACGCTTCCACATTTCGGGCATTCCTATCACCGAGCAAGGTAAGTTGGTTGGTATTCTGACGAACCGCGATATCCGTTTTGAAACCAATCTGGACCGCCCCATCTCTGAACTGATGACCCGTGATCGTCTCATCACTGTTCCAGTGGGAACAACGCTGGAGCAGGCCCGCGATAGCCTGCATCGCTATAAAATCGAGAAATTACCCGTCGTCGATGAGCATGGCATGCTGAAGGGCCTGATTACGATGAAGGATATTCAGAAGAAAATCCTGTATCCCCATGCTGCAAAAGACGAATTTGGACGTTTGCGTGTGGGTGCTGCCGTTGGTGTGGGGCCTGATTCCGATAATCGCTGTGCAGCCTTGATCGAAGAAGGTGTGGATGTGCTGGTGGTTGATACATCGCATGCTCATTCTCGTATGGTCCTGGAGACGGTTGCGCGTGTCAAGGATCGTTTCGGCAAGCAGGTTCAGCTTATTGCGGGCAACGTGGTCACTGTTGAGGCCACGGAAGCTTTGATTCAGGCGGGCGTGGATGCTGTCAAAGTTGGTATTGGAGCAGGGGCAATCTGTACTACGCGCGTGATTGCTGGTATTGGCATGCCACAGATTAGCGCAATTTACGAGTGCGCGTCAGTTGCTCGCCAATATGGGATTCCCGTGATTGGCGACGGTGGTATTCAGTATTCAGGCGATATTGCCAAAGCTATTGCGGCTGGTGCAGATACCGTCATGCTCGGTAGCTTGCTCGCGGGCGTCGATGAAAGCCCCGGCGAATTGATCATCTCGCATGGCGAACGCTTTAAAGACTACCGCGGTATGGGTTCTATCGGTGCGATGAAGCAGCGTAGCTATAGCAAGGACCGCTACTTTCAGGATGATATGGAAGAATCACACTTGATCGCGGAAGGGATCGAGGCGCGTGTTCCCTACAAGGGTATGCTTGGCCCGCTGGTCTATCAAATGGTTGGTGGCCTGCGGCAAGCAATGGGCTACGCGGGAGCCGCCACTATTCAGGAAATGCAAGAGAAGACGCGCTTTGTGCGTATCACGGGTGCGGGCTTGCGTGAAAGCCACCCGCATGACGTCATGATTACGAAAGAAGCTCCGAACTACGGAACCAAACACCGCTAACAGGTCCCGGCGTCCCTCATTGCAAAGGAGACGCGAGAAAGGCAAACAAATCATCCCAGGGATAAGGGCCGGGACAGAAATGGCGGTTCACGGGGTCCATCGAAAAATGGCCTGTGATGCCGCCGTTCGCGTCTGCTTTGCGTTGGGGAATGTGATGCCGTTCGCAGATAGCACGAATCAGACGGAAACTCACCATTTTTTGTATCTCGGTGAGTTCGTCAGAGTTATCTTTGCTAGGTTTGACATGTTCGATTGAGATGGTGAGATAGTTGGGGTTGATAGCGCGGGACCACCAGGGATCATGGCCCTTGGTCACACCGCCATTGCCCCAGGCACTATCTTGTTCGCTCACACAACGCACGATCATGCCATCTTGCCCAATAATATAATGGGTTGCAACTTTCGCTCCTTTAAAATAATAGCCGACCTCTTGCGCACTGCTAAAGCCCGCCGTTCCGTGGATGATAATCCAGCGTGCCTGATGGCCTGCGCGCCCGGCAAAATAATTGGGCGAAGGGATGATGATCACCTCTGCATCGTGCATGGCTCGGCCCTACTTTCGCTTTCTTTCTTCCTATCATATCCCATTGTTATGTCGATATACTAGCTTTGGAACGTTCCTCTCTAGTAGACATGCGTAGTAATCATACAGGCGGGTCTAACAAGGCGATTAGCCAAGATGTCCCATCGTGTTGCGTCCTCTGCTCGTATCGGATAGAATGAGCGGAGTACTGCTAACCTGATACGTACACAACCTGCCTGTGTGGAGGAAAGAATGGTTGATCTGAAACAAACCCTGAGCCGCTTCCTGGCAATCCCAGGTGTACGACAAGCGATTTTAGTGGGCCGTGATGGCCTGATGATTGAGGGATTGACACGTGATGGCAAAGAAGACTTAGAAGCGGTTGGCGCAATTATGACAACTGGTTTGAGTAACGCGGAAGCTCTGGGTCAGGAGATCGCGCGTGGCAGTGTGGTGGGGATATTAATGGAGTATGAGCATGGGTTGGTGAGTGTTGACCCGTTAGGGGATTTTGCATTAATGATTACTCTTTCTGATAATGCCTCAACGATTGGGCGTATACGCCATCTGGTAAAAACCAGCCGCAATGAGATTCTTGAGGCACTGGACATTGCATAATGCGCAAACATACGAAAAATGTGTAGTTGAGAGAGGACTGAGTATACTGGTAATGCAAGTCTGTGCCAGATGTACACTCGGAGGGCGGCACGTCCATGGAACAATTAACAAATCTTGTTGTATCTGATCGTGAGCTTGCCGTGATTTTGGCCTTGCTAAACAAGCTCATGAATGATACAAACGCGACATCAGCGATGCTGATAGATAAGAGCGGTCAGGTGGTGGCAACACAAGGCTCAGGGGCACGCCGGAATGCAACAACGCTCGGTGCGTTACTCGCAGGGGTGTTTTCTTCTTCGCGCGAAGTGGCAAAATTACTCGATGAAAAAGACTTTCGCAATATCTTTCAACAAGGGGTGCAGGAAAATATCTATACATCAACGGTTGAAGATCAATGGCTCCTCGTCATTATTTTTGATAAATTGACGCATATAGGACTGGTGAAAGTGCTTTCTAAAAAAGCCGCAGACGAATTGGGACGTGTGCTTGAACGTGTGCGTAGCGATACCTCACGTACCAAATCTTCTATCATCAACGTTCAGTTCCGCTCCTCCGTTGAGGATACTATTGATCTTCTTTTCCGCGATTAGAGGAGCCAGACACGTATGGCGTTAATAAATATTGCAACGCATGAAATCCATTGCAAGATCGTCTATTACGGCATTGGTTACTGTGGCAAAACGACGAACCTGCAATATGTCTTTAAAAGCATTAACCCTAGCGCACGCGGAGATATGCTCTCGATTGCCACCGAGACGGAGCGCACTCTCTTTTTTGATTTCCTTCCCCTCGATCTCGGCACGATCCATGGCTTTCGGACCCGCTTTCATCTCTATACCGTCCCCGGTCAAATCCTCTATGAACGCACCCGTCTCGCCGTTCTCAATGGCGCAGACGGCATCGTCTTTGTCGTCGATTCACAAGCCGAGAAGTTTGAAGAAAATGTGCAGAGTATCACCGAACTAGAGTTGAATATGCGCCGCATCGGCAAAGATATGAGCCGCTTCCCCCTTGTCATGCAATGGAATAAGCGCGATATGCCCTCGGCCCTGCCCGTCAATGTGCTGGAACGCTATCTCAACCGACGGCGTGTCCCTAGCTTCGAGGCCGTTGCCGCTGATGGACGCGGCGTCTTCGCAACTCTACGTTCTATTAGCAAAAATGTAATGGCCCAACTCTAGCCCACTCCCTTGACTTTTTGCTATAATATGAATTATCATTCAAATGTGAATTGCAATTCATATCGAGCGAAGGGATATACATTGCTATGGGTAATCTGCCTGCCTTACCGCCAGGCCCACGTGGTTTGCCGTTGCTTGGCAATACCATTCCATTTCAACGCGACCAGATGGGATTTATGCGCGAGACGCAAAAACGTTTCCCACGTATCGCAACCGTCTTTATTGGGGGCACTCCCGTCATTTTTTGCTTTCGACCTGAACAGATCCTTTACGTGCTGACCGAGCATCCGCGTAATTTCACCTCGTTGCAAAGCAATGGGGGCTTAAAAGCTTTCCTGGGCGATGGCTTGCTGACGATTGAGGGCGACTATCATCGCCAACAACGCCGTCTTGTGCAGCCCGCTTTTCACAAGCGGCGCATTGAGGGCTACGCCGATGTCATGGTGCAATATACGCAGGAGATGCTTGCTGGATGGCAGGCCGGCAGTGAAGTAAACATCGCGCACGAGATGCAGCAATTGACCTTGCGCATTATCGTCAAAACCCTGTTTAATGTGGAGTCGCGTGTCCAGGTTATGGAAATTGGCGAGGCGTTCACCAACATTCTGGACGCACCGCCGCCCCCGCCGGGAGAGATGAAACTGCTACAGCTCTTTCAACGTGTGCGTGGCGAACTTTCCGTGCAGCAGGAGCAGAAGGTTGCCAAGAGTCGGCATACGCTCGATAGCTTCATTTATGATCTCATTACACAGCGCCGTGCAGATGGGCAAGATATGGGCGATGTGCTTTCGATGCTCTTAGATGCGCAAGAGGGCAGTGATGCTCTGAGCGATAAACAGATCCATGACCATGTGTTAACCTTTATCGCCGCTGGTCACGAGACCGCGCAAAATACCCTGAGTTGGACTTTCTATCTGCTTTCGCAGCATCCAGAGGTCTTGGCAAAACTCATCAATGAATTGCAAACGGTCCTGGATGGGCGTGCCCCAACCGTTGCTGACCTTGCCAATCTGCCCTACCTGGAATGGGTAATTAATGAATCCTGGCGTGTCTATCCGCCCGCATGGCGACAGGGGCGACGTGCTATCGAAGCCTTCGACATGGATGGCTATCATTTTCCCGCTGGCACGATTCTCCTGCTCAGTCAGTGGATGCTGCACAACCTGCCAGAAATCTGGGGTGATCCAGAAGTGTTCCGACCCGAACGTTGGGACCCTGAGCATGGGCAGAAAGTTCCGCATGGTGCGTACTTCCCCTTTGGTGCAGGACCACGCATCTGTATTGGCATGCCCTTTGCACAAATGGAGACCCGTCTCTTGCTGGCGACCATTCTGCAAAAATATTCGCCACGCCTGGTTCCTGGCTTCCGGGTGGTGCTGCTGCCGCGTGTCACTCTGCGCCCGAAATACGGCATGCGCATGACTCTTGAACCGACCGTTGTGCAGAGCGAGAGCCTGCCTCTGCGGTAAAATCATACTAATCTGGGTTTAGCTTATGCTCATCTTTGGCCTTGACTTTACCAGCGCGCCCTCGCGCCGTAAACCGATTACCTGTGTGCGCTGCGTTTTGCAGGACACGTGCCTGACCGTGCAGGAATGCCTGACATTCGCGGATTTCGCGCAATTTGAGGCATTTCTGCAAACGCCGGGACCCTGGCTGCTGGCTTGCGATTTTCCGCTGGGTCTGCCGCATATCCTGTTGCGCAATCTGGACTGGCCTGAAAATTGGGCAGACTATGCCGCGCAGGTCGCCGCGTTGGATAAAACAGCCTTCGTTGAACTGCTGACGCGCTATCAGGCCGCTCGCGCTGCTGGCGATAAACTGCACTTGCGTGTCACTGATCGCTTGGCTGGCGCGTGCAGTCCGATGATGTTGTATCGCGTTCCCGTTGCCAAAATGTTTTTTCAAGGCGTGCCGCGCCTGCTTGCCGTCGGTCTCTCCATCCTGCCTCTGCATCCTACTGCCGACGAGCGTCTTGTCCTCGAAGGCTATCCCGCGCTGGTTGCTCGTCACTGGCTGGGACGCCGCAGCTATAAAAGCGATGAGCGCAAGAAACAGACGGCAGAACAGCGTGCGGCACGTGATCTTTTGTTACAATCTCTCTACTCACCTCAACTTCAGCAATACTATGGCATCGAACTGGTGATGACGTCTGCGCAATATCAGCAATTTGTAGATGACCCAATGGGCGATCTGCTTGATGCTCTATTGTGCGCACTACAAGCTGCATGGGCCTATACACAGCGTGCGCAGGGCTATGGCATTCCACTTGCGTGTGATAGGGCTGAGGGCTGGATTGTGGACCCGCAGCTATACCAACACGACCACAATGCCAATTAAAGCGACCATGCCGCCAATATAGGCCGTCAGCGACGGTATCTGGTGGAAGAAGATCATGCCCAGCAGTACGCCCAGTGTGACCTCTTGCGTGGCGATCAGGTTGGCATAGGTCGCGTGAATGTGGCGCACCGAGGCATTGTAGAGCGTGTGGCCCAGACCGAGCGGGAAGACGCCGAGTGCTACCACTGCACTGATTGCCGTCAGCGGATAGGCATGGTGAAAAGCTAGCAGGAGCGTCGCTGGCAAGAGCCAGAGGGCGGCAAAACCATAGACGTTAGTTGTATAGCGAAAGAGCGGATGGCGTTCGCGTTCGCCACGTCCCGCGATAGAGTAGAGCGCGAAACAGATGGCGGAGAGCAGTGCCATACCGTCGCCTAATACCATACAATGGCCTATGCCCTGCAATGAGCAGGCTGTGTAATGTGCTTCAAAACCCGCCAGAATCGCAATACCGAGAATTGCCACGCCAATGCCGATATATTTTCGTATAGCCAGAGTTTCATGCAGCACGAAGACCGAGAAGAGCGTGACAAAAATTGGCGAGGTATAGGTGATTGCCAGCGAATGGGCGATGGTGGTAAAGCTTAGTGAGGCGATATAGAACACGAAATGCAGGGCTGTCACTAGGCCATAGAAGATAAAACGAGCGTATTGTTGTCGCTGGAGTCGGAGTGGTTGGTGTGTTATCAAACCCAGCAGCGCGACGAGGGTGGTTGCGATAGTCAGTCGCCAGAAAGCTATTTCAACTGGCGTGAAGGGCTGTGACCAGAGGACGAGGACCGAGCCTGTTGAAAAAAACATCACGGCAAGGCAGACGTAGAGCAGTCCCTGCCGCGTCATCTTTGGCGCGGGCGTGGAAAGCATTGCAGGGGTCAGAGCGACATCTTTGCTGCTAACTGGTTTGGATTTCATGCTTGTTGTTCCGAGCGTGGATTAACCGCGTAACGTCGCGATCAGACGGTTGGGCCTGAGCAAGAGGTCGAGAGCATCAATGGGACCTTGTGCCAGGACATCGGCAGCTTGTAAAGCACGGGTTGCGATGCCCTCATTGGCAAGCACGGCAATGCCGATAGCTGCGAGACGGAGCATACTAATATCGTTATTGCCGTTGCCCATCGCGACCACATGTGTTGGGCCAAGTTGTTGCACGTAACGCATTTTCTCTTCACCTTTGCTGATCATATGC
>DAICZM010000097.1:12168-12425 GCA_027311145.1 Ktedonobacterales bacterium | reverse complement strand
GAGTACTTCTGCGGCTGCCAGACGCCCGCTAGCGACGCGCACCATCATGGACGAAATCTTCTCGCCCGCCTGCGGCAGCGTCAATTCGCGTGTCAGCAGGCCCGTGATATCTACATCAATATGCTCGCTCATTGTGCGTACCGTGAGCGGATTAGCAGAAATCTTCATGACGGGAATGATTGGATTACCGACGATGTTACCCTGGCCTGTCGTGAAGAAATGGAAAATGGAGCCAGCGGCTGCCCACAATGTGACCG
>DAICZM010000097.1:5552-12158 GCA_027311145.1 Ktedonobacterales bacterium | reverse complement strand
GTTCCAGCACGCCAATGACGGGCTTTGTACCGGTTTTCTGAATATTGCACATGGCTTTCTCTTCGATGGTACTCAGGCCGCCACGAATGTTGCCCTGTGTGGGCTGTGAGCCGAGCAGATCAAAACCGGTATCTTTGATAAATTGTTGGTATGCCTCGTGAACCTGAAGATATTTTTCGCGCAACGCGGGCGTTGCCATGCGCCCTGCGATGATATGCTCTGCTCCAGTAATCTCCGATGTTTCGCCGAACATAACGGTCGCGCCCTGTTCGATCAACCAATCGACTGTAACGCCCAGAGCAGGATTAGAGGCCAGGCCAGAGGTGGTATCGGATTCGCCGCATTTGATGCTGAAAACGGCATCGCGCACTGGAATGACCTCGCGCTGTGCTTCGGACGCCTCATGCACAAACTCTTTGGCGACTTTGGCGGCGCGTGCGATAGTTTCGATATCGCCGTAGCGTTCAATTGAAAAGCCCATGACCGGTTTGCCAGTTTTGGCGATGCCATCCGTAATCACTTTCGTCCAGTTTGGCTCAATGCCGATGACGATAGCGGCGGCAACATTGGGATTCGCTCCTGTACCAATCATTGTGCGGAAATGCAGGTCCAGATCATCGCCAAATTGCAGGCGACCGTAAGGGTGTGGAAGGGCCAGCGTGCCCTGAATCACTTTTGCCACTCCCTCAGCGGCAGCATTGGAGAGATCGTCAACTGGAATAATCGCGACATGGTTACGCGTGGCGACGCTACCATTCTTGCGTCGATAGCCGAGAAATGTTGCTGTATCTGTCATTATGCCCACCTCACCGATTTCAAATTATGCGTATGCACATGTTCGCCTTGTCGCACAGGCTGTGTTGTGCGCCCAATGATTTCACCATATTCGATACATGCGTGTCCCGCTGGCAGATCGTGCACGGCAACTTTATGTCCCAATGGCACGTGTGATATCATCGTGACCGTGACGCCCGTGTCATTATCCATGTAAATACCCGTGATCTGCTCTCCTTTAGACAGGTCATGAACCGCGACGCCCACATCATCAGCCTGTACATGAATCAAAAAGCCATGAGCCATATGTCTGTCCTTTCATCTAGCACGTTGTCGTGCATGAATTACAAACCGATAGAGACAAATTTCCAATCCAGATACTCATCCATACCCTGATGACCACCTTCGCGTCCGAAGCCACTGTGTTTCATGCCACCGAAGGGAGCCTGTGCAACCGTTGGCACGGCATCGTTGACGCCGATCACGCCGAATTGTAAACCCTCGTACACGCGGATGATACGGGCATAGTCGCGCGCATAGAGATACGCGGCTAGACCGTAAGGCGTGCTATTCGCTAGTGCGATAGCTTCATCTTCCGTCTCGAAAGCCCACAGCGGTAGGAGTGGGCCAAAAGTCTCCTCGTGTGCGACTAGCGCATCGGGCGGTGCATCGGCAACGAGCGTAGGCTGATAGAAATTGCCCGCGTGATTGCCTGAATGTGCGCGTGTTCCACCAACCAGAACGCGCCCACCGCGCTCAACCGCATCAGTGACGTGGCGTTCTACTTTGCTCAAGGCCTGCGCATCAATCATGGGACCAATATCGGTCGAGGCATCTAAACCGTTGCCGACGCGCAATTGTGCCACACGTTGTGCCAATTTGTCCGCGAAGGCTGCATAGATGCCACGTTGGACATAGAGACGATTGGTGCAAATGCAGGTCTGACCCGCGTTACGAAACTTAGAGGCAATCACGCCCGCGACAGCCTGATCGATATCTGCATCATCGAAAACGAGAAATGGCGCGTGTCCTCCCAATTCGAGCGAGATACGCTTGAGATCACGTGCCGCTTGTTGCATCAGGGATTGACCGATCTCGGTCGAGCCAGTAAACGAGATTTTGCGAACCTCTGGGCTGGCAATAAACTCTTCTGCAACCAGCGCGGATGGCCCTACCAGGATGTTGAGTACGCCAGGGGCCGCACCAAGTTCGTCAAAAATGTGGGCAATGGCAAGTGCTGAGAAAGGCGTGGCACTGGCTGGCTTGACAATCACGGTGCAGCCCGCTGCCAGCGCGGGAGCAATCTTACGAGCAATCATTGACGAGGGAAAATTCCAGGGCGTGATGGCGGCACAAACGCCTACTGGCTGCCGCAATGCCAGCAAGCGTTTGTTTGCTGTTGCGGCGGGAATCGTTTCGCCATAGACACGTTTTGCCTCTTCCGCGTTCCACTCAAAATAATCTGCGGAAATGTTGATCTCACCCTTTGCCTCGGCAAGCGGTTTCCCTTGCTCTAACGTCATCAGGCGGGCAAGCTCATCGCTGTATTCGCGCATGCGAGCTGCCACGCCTTTAAGAAGGTCGGCACGTGCGCGTGCTGGCAGGGCAGACCAAGAAGGGAATGCCGCATAAGCGGCATGAATGGCATCTTGTACTACTGCGCGTGTCGCCATTGGGACATGACCAATTTGTTCACCATTAGCGGGATTGGTCACATCCAGATACTCAAGGCCATTGGCGATCCAGCGTCCGCCAACGTATAGTTGTTCGCGTTTCATCACTCTCGCACTTTCTGAACTTTTCAATGTTCACCACAAGTGGTCATACCTCAGACCTCAGACCGTTAAGAAAACTATAATCGGTGAAATAACACCTGTCAACCCTTGACAGACGCACAATCTTTGAGTATAGTTATTTGCATATCAACTTAATTAATTAATAAGATGCTGGATCTTAGAAATGGATAACGTGTATGGCGGTTCCATTGACGCGTCCTGGATTGCGTGAGGTCAATCGTGAACAGATATTACGAACTATTTTGCGCAATGGGCCGCTTGCACGTGTCGATCTAGCGCATCATGTTGGTCTGACAACAGCCGCTATTAGCAATATTACACGCGCGCTTATCGATGATGGCCTGCTCTATGAGGTTGGTGCTACACGTGGCAATCGCGTGGGAGCCAATTCAATTTTGTTGGATATCCCTGAAGATACGCTTGTGCTGGGCGTGGTTCATCAGGGCGTCAGTGCGATTCGTATTGCGCTGAGTACGTTACGTGGGCGTATTCTAGCGCGGCGTATTATTATGACTCCTGTGCCCTATACGCCTGCTTGGGCGACTGGTAGCATTGCTCAGGCATTGCGTGAACTATTGCAGCAATGTGGGTATGCGCCCGAAACCTTAATTGGAGTTGGTGCTGGGCTGGTTGGCTTAATCGATGCGCAGCAGGGGATGGTGAAGCGCGCCCATCGTCTTGGTTGGCACGGTGTGCCGTTTGGCCTACTGCTCGCTCAAGAGCTTCAATGTCCCGTTGCCATTGAGAATAATGTGCGCGCAATGGCCTTTGGTGAAGCACTGCTAGGGGCGAGTCGCGACTGGCTAGATTTCGCTTTTGTCTATGTTGGCACGGGTATCGGCTCCGGTTTGATAATCAATAGCAGACCTTATCGGGGAGCCTATGGTGGGGCAGGTGAAATCGGGCATATCACGGTCAACCCAACGGGTGAGCGTTGCTCATGTGGAAACGATGGCTGTCTGGAAACTATTGCAGCTGAAGCCTCTATTGTGCGGCGTATTCAGTCGCAGAGTCTCGCACTCTCGGTCACTGGAGGGGCAAAAGAGTCGGTGCAGGCGTTGGCGGCTCTTGCGCTCACTGGCGATAGTACCGCGCAAGCTATTGTGATCGATTGTGGCGAATCGCTGGGAATTGCCCTCGCAAATCTGGTTGATCTCTTCAATCCAGGGCGCATTGTGCTACATGGGGCAATTACGGAAGCAGGCGATATATTTTTCTCTTCGGTATCGCGTTGTTTGCATCAACGGGCATTTTCTACAAACGATGAGGATGTAGAACTGGTTGCACCTACTTTTGGGACCGATGCAGGTCTAGTCGGGGCAGCGGCTGTGGCCCTTGATGCGTTGGTGTTGACGCAGAACATCAAAGAGCGCGAGATGATACACATGGGCACAGTTGCCCAGTGAAAAGGGAGCGCATGATGAAGAATGAGCGAGATGCTGTGGTGCCAAGAGTTGCTCTAGCTTGTGTCGCACGCCCAACCTTTGCGGTAGAGGCGGCGCAAGCTGGAGCAGAAAAGGCATTGGCGGAACTAAACATGTTACGCTGGTCCATTATTGGTGATGCCACGCTCCTGATGGATGCCCAGGCTGCTCGCGAAGCCGCCCGCCGTATTCGTCTACAAGAACCGGACCTGCTCGCGATTTTTTGTGCAACCTTTAGCGATGCGAGCATGGCTGTGACCTTAGCGGAACAGGTTGGGGCACCTGTCTGTCTCTGGGCTGTGCGTGAGCCAGGCCCGGTGGGAGACCGTCTCTGGCTCAATTCGCTGTGTGGGGCCAATATCGCCTCACACGCGCTACAAAAAGCTGGGCATAACGTGCGCTATCTTTACGGCGATCCCGGTGAGCCAGAACTCCTAACCCAACTCGCTGCTTTTGCGCGTGCCGCCGCTGTTCGCACACGATTACGTCAGAGCCGCATTGGTCTGGTGGGTCAGGCCCCAACGGGTTTTTATGGTTGCCAGTTTGATGAACTGGAGTTGACGCGTGTGCTTGGTACGAGTGTTGTGCAGATTGATCTGGCGAGTATTTTCGCGGCTGCCTATGAAGCCCCTGCCGAGAGGGTCAATGCCGCTATTGCCACAACCGTGCAGCGTTCGCCCAGCCTGCGCACACTCGATGTGCGCGAAGTGCAGCTTTTCGGTGCTGCATACTCCGTATTGCATGACGCGCTCGACAAATATCGGTTGGATGGTCTAGCGGTGCGTTGTTGGCCTGAATTTCCACAAGACTTTGGCTTGATGCCCTGTGCCACGCTTGGGCGTCTGGCAGATGATGGCTTTGTCTGTGCTTGTGAGGCTGATATGCATGGGGCTGTGACTCTATTGCTCTTGCAGTGGCTGAGTGGAGCGGCCCCCTTGCTGGCAGATTTGGTTGCGATGGATAAATCGGCCAATACGGTCTCGCTCTGGCACTGTGGCAATGCGCCCGCCTGCCTGGCCCGTGAAGGCGAGGAGCCGACATTGACCATTCACTGTAACCGTAAGATTGGTGTTGCTGGCAATTTTGCTATTCGTCCTGGCGCGGCTACACTGGCACGTCTTGGCGTGGGGCCGCGTGGCTATCGCCTGCTGTGTGCCGAGGGCGAGATACTGGATGAGCCAATCAACCGTTTCGCTGGTAATACCGCTCTTTTCCGCCCAGAGAGCGCGGCAAGTACTTTGCTTGATACTATCATGCACGATGGTTGGGAGCATCACGTTGCTATTGTGGCGGGCCATCTTCATGCTGAACTGACTGAGTTCGCGCAACTCCTCAATTTTGAAGTCACCTCTGTAGGATCGATTGATCATGTCCGTTAGCGGTGAATTGTACTCGTAAACCCTATATATGCATATGCAAACCAGTGAGGCGCGTTTATGAGCGTGTTACTGGCTGCGCAATGCGCTGGCAACTCCATATGAGCGATTGAACGTTTTTTAGTCACTGCTGTTCAAGCAGGAAAGGCTGGGAATCATGGACCTCAAAGATGAAGGACTGAGCCACCTTGACACGCAACTACAGACGGATGACCCTATTACTGATTTGACCTCGCGCCCTCTTTCGCGCCGCGCGCTGCTGAGCAAGGGCCTTGCGGCTGGCGTGGGAGCCACGGCTCTTGGCTCATGGCTGGCTGGTTGTGGCACGACAAGCAGTACCAGCAGCTCCTCTGGTCCTGTTACTATTCAGTTTGCCGCACTGACTGATACCACTGGTGAGCAGACAGCGGAGATCAACAAATTCAACCAGATGAATGCAGGGAAGATCAAAGTTGAATACGTGCAATTGCCACCAGTCGCGACCGACCAGTATAGCAAGTTTGTGACGGGATTTCGTGCGCAATCGCCCACGCCCGATGTTGTCCATATTGACGTGACCTGGCCTGCACAGTTTGCAACACCTGGTTGGCTGGCTCCAATAGATCAGTATGTGACACCAAGTTATTTACAGCAATTCTGGCCCAGCGCGCAGGCAGTCGGCAAGGTGAATGGCAAGCTTTACGGTATTCAACGCTACATGGACATTGGCATGTTCTACTATCGCACTGACCTCGTGCAGAAGTATGGCGGCAATGTGCCACAGACACGAGCCGACATGGAGACAATGGCCAAAGAGATTCTCGCCCATGAAGCTGCTAACGGGATCAAGTATGGCTATTTAATGCCGGGCAAGAAGATTGAGGCCATTGTAGACGAGTGGCTTGAATTTATCTGGGGTGCTGGCAGCGATATCGGCACGCCCGGTAGCTTGCAAGTCAGTGGCGCGTCTCAGGTCGATGCATTGCAATACATGTATGATCTGATCTACACCAAGAAGCTCTCACCAGCAGGCACAAACACGTATGCTCCGCTCGATATCCTCACCCTCTTTAATGATGGTAGCGCGCCCTTTATGCGCAACTGGACCTTCGCCTATGCGATTGCCAATAACCCCGCGCGCTCGAAAGTGGCGGGTAAAGTCAGCGTCGCGCCAACACTGGCAATGTCCGGGCAGAGTGGTCACGGCTGTACAGGCGGTTGGGTACTGGGGATCAATGCCTTCTCGCAGTATAAGGA
>DAICZM010000097.1:0-5542 GCA_027311145.1 Ktedonobacterales bacterium | reverse complement strand
CAGCAAGGATACGCAGACCTCGTTGGCAATGAACGCGGGCTTGATCTCCAGTCGCCCGGATGTTGTCAGTGACCCAACTGTGCAGGCAAAAGTTCCGTACTTTAGTCAGCTTGCCTCTATTCTCAATACGGGCAATAACCGCCCTAAACTGGTGACCTATAACCAGTTTACAACGCCTTTGCAGGCCGCGATTAACGGCGTGCTGAGCAATCAGGGAAGCCCTGCGAGCGCGTTAAGCGGCGTGCAATCACAGGTCGGCTCTTTAACGTAGCTATCTGTGGGCTGAGTGCGATACATTTCTGCGTGTATTGTCAGTAGAGAGGGTGATCTCGCAAGGTTGCCCTCTGTCAGGAGGTTATATGGCGACTGTGCAGGTTCCCATCCGCGGACAACTGCGTGCAAGGAGAGGATCACTGGCGCAACGCGAGGAGCGACTGGCCTGGTTTCTGCTCATCCCCGTCATTCTTGCTCTGCTTGCGATGGGCATTTATCCAGCGATCAGTACTATTATCTTCACGTTTCAGAAGGGTGGCACGTTTGGTCTGAGCATGCAATGGGCAGGTATTAGCAATTATGTACGGCTCTTCCGGGATAGCCAGTTTTGGGATGCGTTCAAATTTTCGATGCTGTATAGCATTATTACCGTGATTGGACAGATGATTTTGGGCACAGCCCTGGCCTTGTTAGCCAACCGTCCATTTGCGGGTCGCTGGTTGTTGCGGGCGGCGATTCTCTTTCCCTGGGCTATCCCAACTTCGACTAACTCTGTCATGTGGGCTTATATCTTTAATGACCAGTATGGACTGGTGAATAGCATCCTTGAACACCTGGGTTTGATGAATCCCAATCACCCAGTTGTCTGGCTCGGCTCGGCTCAGTCTGCTACAGTTTTGATCTACATCATTGCGATCTGGAAGGCCAATTCGCTGGTCGCGCTACTGGTTCTGGCTGGTCTGCAAACGATTCCAGGTGAGGTCTACGAGGCGGCGCGGATTGATGGCGCATCAGCTTGGCAGACGCTCTGGAATGTCACGATACCCTTGTTACGCTCAACGCTGGTTGTAACCCTCATCTTGCGCACAATAGAGTCTTTACAAGCCTTTGATCTGATTAGCGCGTTTACCAACGGCGGTCCTGGCAACTCAACACAAAACCTGGGCCTGTATATCTATGTCCAGATTCAACAATTTGGCGACTTTGGCTATGGCTCAACAATTGCGATGGTGCTGATGGTAGTCACACTGCTCTTTGTTATTATTTATCTGCGCACGTTGCATCGTCCGGCCATCGCGTAAAGGATGTGAGCATTCCTCTCAAAGCATACTACTATCGGAAGAAAGAAGGCTCCTTATGGCGACAATGGATACCTCTTCACCGCAAGAAATGCTGACCATATCGCGTGTTGGTGCGCGTTCACTGCTTCCACGCCTTAGACACGTGTCTGGTCAGGTCTGGCTTTATATCTTGCTCATTCTGATTCTTTTGATTCAGTTTTTCCCGATGATCTGGGCCTTGCTCACCTCGTTGATGACGGCCAATGAAACCACTTCGATTCCCGCGACGCTCTTGCCGGCGCATCCCGCCCTTAGCAGTTATGTTACTGCCTTGCAGGGCGATATCGGGCGTTATTATGTGAATAGTATCATTGCCTCGCTGGTCGCCACGCTGATTACAATGGTGTTGGGAACGCTGGCAGCCTATGCTTTTGCGCGCTTGCGCTTCCGTTTCAAAATGCCGCTCCTGATCTTTGTACTCTCGCTCTCGCTTTTCCCACCGCTAGCACAGGTCATTCCGGTCTATCAAATTCTGCAAAGCTTGCACCTAGTCGGTTCGCTGGCAGCACTCATTCTTCCCTACTCGGTGTTTGGTTTGCCACTGGCAATTCTTATCCTGATTGGCTTTTTTCAGGATATTCCCATTGAGTTTGAGGAAGCAGCGGTAGTTGATGGCATGTCACGTTTTGGAGCTTTGTGGCGCATCATTTTACCGATGACCGTGGCGGGCCTGTTTACCACTGCGATTATTGTCTTCGTGGGCGATTGGAACGAATATCTGTTTGCGCTGAACTATACGACGACGAATACTTATACCTTGCCCGTGGGCATTGTCAACATCAGCCAGACAGAATTTACGACGAATTTTGGCATCTTATCGGCTGCGACCGTGATGTCGGTTGTGCCGCTGGTGATCTTAATCCTGCTGCTAGAACGGCGTATCGTCTCTGGTCTAATGGCAGGCGGTTTGAAAGGATAAGCACGATGGAGTTTTATCTGGATACCGCGTATCTGCACGAAATTCAGGAAATTGCGTCCTGGGGCGTCCTGCGTGGTGTGACCACTAACCCGACGCACGTGGCTAAAGCGGGGATACGCAACTTGCGCGCACACATTCAGGAGATTTGCTGGACCGTTGATGCGCCGATTAGCGTTGAGGTTGTCACAATCGACGCCGATGAAATGGTTACGCAAGGGTTGAACTTTGCCACGTGGTCTCCGCATATTGTCGTTAAGCTGCCAACCGTGCCAGCGGGCCTGAAAGCCATGACGCGCATTACCAGGACAACAGCAACGGCAAGCTGTGAGGATTGCGCGCACTTCGAGGGGTGTCCTATTCGCGCGCGTTTCGCCTCACACAACGAACTGACGCGCACGCCAGAGGTGAACGCCACGCTGATTTTTACCGCTAACCAGGCTATGTTGGCATTGGCAGCCGGAGCCAGCTATGTCAGTCCTTTTGTTGGACGCCTGGATGCTATTGGTGAGGACGGTATTCCACTGATTGCGGATATCGCGCAAATTTTGCGCGTGCAGCAGGACACTGGTAAGATTATCGCCGCCGCGCTACGTCATCCCATCCATGTGACAGCGGTTGCCAAAGCGGGAGCGCATATTGCTACCATCTCTTATGATATCTTGCGCCAACTGATTCAGCATCCGCTCACAGATCAGGGCTTGAGTAGTTTTATGGCGGATTATGAGCGGAGTCGCAAGCAATGACTATGCGTCCAAGAGCAGAAGGCTATTATCTGCGCCGTCTTACAAGCGTGAGCGTGCAGGCTGGCTGTATACAGGCTCAATGCGAACTAATTGCATTTCGTGACATGGGTGATGAACGGCGTCACATTATTGTGAGCAATGAAGCTCTCGCAGCCCAAACAATTAGCACCAATACACCGAATCGTCCACCAGAGGGCACGCAGCAAGTGACCGCAGTCTCCTCGGCCCCTATCGTGTTTGCCAGCGAGCAGACTGCGCTCTCTGCATTGTTAAGCATACAGGTACTCTCGCCGCGCATTATACGTGTGCGCATGGGCATGGGAGCAGGCGACAAGGTAATCAATGATGTAGGTATGCTTGTGCCTGATTTTGAGACGCTTTTTTCGGCATCTGCTTCTGTTAATGTACAGGAATCCGATCAGGCTATTACGGCCAGTTGCGATAGCGTGACGCTTCGTTTTCAACGCGACCCGTTCGCAATTTCTATTGCCAGCGCGGCTATTCCAGGCGCATGTGTTGAGACGGCCTTGGATGATCGCAACGTGCATGGCCTATTAAGCGCGCCTCCGCCAGGGATTTTTGGCGATGTGGGGATGCTGACTGGGGCTTACTGGTCATGGAGCCTGCAACCCGACGAACATCTTTACGGCCTGGGCGAACGCTTCACGCCACTTGACCATCGGGGTGAACAGGTGACACTGTGGGATACCGATGCCTGGGGCACGACAAGTCAGTCTTCCTATAAATATGTGCCATTCCTGCACTCATCGCGTGGCTATGGTCTCTTCTTTCATACGTCCACACCGGTGAGCGTGCAGGCGGGCGCACCATCAATGCGCTCGGCCCTGGTCTGTGTAAATGCGCCCACGCTCGATCTCTTTATCGTCTTTGGGGCCACTGCCAAAGAGTTATTGAGTGCCTATACCTTGTTGACCGGACGCGCAACGATGCCGCCGCGCTGGGCCTTTGGCGTCTGGCTCTCGCGCTGTCGTTACCAGACGCGAGCCGAGGTTGAGGCTGTAGCGGAGCGTGCGCGGGCCGAGGATATCCCCTGTGATGTCCTGCATATCGACCCGGCGTGGCTGGAACGGCCCGGCCTCTCGTGCGATTTTGTTTCCAATGAGCAGGCATTTCCAGATTTGGCGGGTATGGTGCGTGAACTGGGAGCGCGAGGCTTCAAAATCTCGCTTTGGGAACTGCCGTATGTTTCCTCTAGCGCACCACGTTATCAGGAAGCGGCAGCGGCAGGCTATTTCCTGTATGATGAGCAAGGGCAAATCATCTGTGCTGATTTTGGTGTGCCACCCGCTGATGGGTATATCCGCGCAGTGTTGGATTTTACCAATCCAGCGGCACGCGCGTGGTGGCAGGACCAGCATCGTCCCTGGCTACGGGCTGGCGTTGCTGTCTTCAAAACTGATTTTGGTGAAGGTGTACCGCGTGCGGCTCGCGCATGGAATGGCATGACAGGTGTTGAACTACACAACCTCTATCCCTTGCTCTACACCGCTGCCGTGCACGAGGTCATCACGCAGGAGACGGGACGCCCCGGTATGGTCTGGGGTCGCTCTGGCTGGGCTGGCATCCAACGCTATCCTGCGCAGTGGGGTGGTGATCCCAAGACAGATGTCTGGTCGATGCGCTCCTCACTCTGGGGCGGACTAAATATGGCGTTGAGCGCGCCGGGCATCTGGGCACACGATATCGGTGGCTTCTATGGTCCGCCACCCTTGCCAGAACTCTATATTCGTTGGGCGCAGTTTGGCATGTTTTCGCCATTGACCCGTGCACATGGCACGACGCCACGCGAACCCTGGGAGTTTGGACAACGGGCACTTGCCATCTTCCGTCGTTATGCCAAACTGCGCACCAGACTGAATCCTTATCTGTATGCCATGGCCTGGGCGTCGCATGCTGATGGTCTGCCCATGCTGCGTCCGCTTATGTTGGAATTTCCCGCTGATCCCGTGACCGCACGCATTGACGATAGCTATCTACTTGGCAACGCGCTGCTGGTCGCACCGATTTTCAGCGATAGCCCTGAGCCAGTTGCCCGCCAGTTGTATCTACCTGCGGGCGAGTGGATCGATTTCTGGACTGATGAGCGTTACACTGGTGGAACCTATCTCACGCGCAATGCACCTTTAGAGACCATTCCTGTCTATGTACGGGTTGGGAGCATTGTCCCACTCGGCCCAGAGTGCGCTTTTATCGGTGACGATGCGCCGACTGATCTGACGCTGGAGGTCTACACGGGTGCGGAAGGAAGGGCGCAAGTTGTCTGGGATGTCGAGGGAAGCGCGACCGATCTTCAACTGACACAGGTGGGCAATAACTGGCAACTGGCGATCAATGGAGCGCATCTTGCACATTGGACGGTGCGCTGGCATACGCCCACGGGCATTGTAGAGCAGCATGCTTCTGAACCCTTTGCCGCTACAACATTTATCCTATAGCCATGACGGACGCGATGATGCTCTTTAAAAAATTAATCCAGATATGGTGAACGGGTTCGTATCCGCTTTAAAATTTTAAAGAGCATCATC
>DAICZM010000096.1 GCA_027311145.1 Ktedonobacterales bacterium | reverse complement strand
ATGTAAGACATCGTAATCTATCGCCTCCTGATGTGCAAATGTTTCAATGCGTTGCACAAACTCTGGCAGGTATTGATGGAGATCATGTTTAGGCACGGGGGCCAGGGGGCCAGCTTGGATGTGGATGACCCTGACATTATGAGTAAGATGAATGATACGCGGGATGCGTTCATCAGTCCAACGCGTAAAGAGATCGACGCGAGTATTATTTTGTCCCAGCTCACTCGCTAGCTGGCGCATATAGACATTCATGCCACCAGCATCCTTCGTGCGCCCCGGGCTATCCAGGGGAGACGTATGGACACTGAGCATGGCAACCGAATAGGACATATCGGCTCTGCTCCTCTATGTGTTCAGCTTTACTGATTAACGTTCATTACAAATACGAGGCCAGCGGCCTTCGCCAGACCAATGGATGGATTGTGGCATAAGTCATTTCTCCTTTCAGCACATCCATACGAGACAACATTTTTGCTTGCCTATATATTTCTTACCCGCAGACCATCTATCCAACATTACGGTTGCTCACGCCTACGTATATCATGGATAGCATCATACATTTCGTGGAGATCGACGCCGCCGCCTTGCGATAACTCTTGCAAACAGTTCGTGCGCTGCTTCAGTTCTGCCGAGAACTCCTGCGGCGTCATAGCAGCCCAAAGGGCAAGATCATCAAGAATAGCCTGGTCGGCATGTAGGAAGGTATCGTCAAACTCATTCCAGAGCGAGAGCGGCAGCGGTGTCACGCTTTGCGATGGTCCCGGAGCTGTTAGTGGGAGTGTAAAATGCGTAGTAAACCAGCGGCGGCGCGGCGGATAGAGGCGTCCTACCAGACCAATATTGACAATCAGACCCAGGCGACGAATATCATCAGGAGTCAAGCGTAGGTCATGCTGATACATTGCGAGGACATCGTCAATGGTATCGGCATGCACGCTAGTAGCAACACGATATCCCTGGTGCGGCAAGGTCAGGAAGCGGCGTGCGATCCGTCCCCACATGTAGATAGGCAGATGATCGCTTACCTCATTACACAGCGCATACGTCGTGGCGGGATTGATATCCGCAATGCGTGTAAAAGCGAAGTTTTCATACATACCAGACATATAGACGAGCGATGTACCTTCCGGCAAAAACTGGAGCAGCGCGTTGAGGGTGGTTGTCTTACCAACGCCCGGTTGGGGATCAGTAGGTCCGGCGACAGTCAATGAAGCACCATGCTCCAATAACAACCAGATCAATGCCACTGTTTCGGCATCGACGCTTCCCAAGGCGATAATCTGCGCCATTGAGAGCTGACGCCGCGAATCATAGTGCCAATACAATCGCTCATAGGGATCGCGTGGATCAAACATGCTGTGCTTCCCTTCTATCCATAGAATCGGATGGAATATGTTTTTCTACCAGAAGACGTAAGAGATCATGTTCAGCAGGTACAATAACCGATCACTTTATACATCCTTTATCTGCTGATCGCTTCTATCATGTAGAACAACCTCCTTTTTGAGCAGTTCCGGTAAAGGAGACTTCAACCAACCGGGATAAGGACTCCAACCAATCGCGACAACATGCGGCGATTGCTCAGGTTCCAATTCCACAATGCTGACCGAAGCATTATCAATTGAGAGCGCGCCAGCACGTCTCGTCTCTAGTCCAGTATAATGCGCGACGAGCAACTTAATAACATCCGCATGGGCGACAAAGGCAAGATAGGCATCAGGCGGTTCTTGTGAACGCCAGCGTTCAACGGCGGCAACAACACGTTGTTGCACAGCGGGGAAGGTTTCGACATCTTCTGGGGCGGTCGTTGGGTCCCTGACATAGGCTTTCCAGGCTTCGTCCTGTTTTGCAAGCTCATTCATGATCTGGCCAGCCCAATGACCGACATTAGTATCCATCAAATCAGCTTCGCGCTGAATAAGCAGATCACGCCCTTGTGCGACAATGCAGGCGGTGTCATATGCCCGCTCTAAAGGGCTACTGATAATTGCCGTAATCGGGATTACCGTTAATGCCTCAGCCAGACGGGCAACCTGTTGCCGTCCAATATCATTAAGTGCCACGCCGGGCAATTGGCCCGGCAGACGATGTTCAACATTCCACGTAGTCTGTCCATGCCGAATAAGCAGCAGTGTTTGTTTCATACGCGACGGTATACTTTCCGTTTGTGTGCTTTCTGTTCTTGCTCGCGTGTAACGCCAGAGTCGCCAACGCCAAGAGATAAAATTTTGCCCTACACGCAGATGGATCAGCACTAACTGGAGCCAACCAGCCAACAGAGGTCCAGGTTTTCTCTCTATTCCAGGCATTCAAGATTTCTTCCTACTGCTCTATTCCCTGATCGTTTATGCGCACAGTCAAAAAGGCGGGTGGAAACACCTTGCAAGCCTACGCAAGCCATAAGTTGTCTTTTATTGTATCAGCCAAACGCTAGCGGTGCAACTTACAGATAGCATTGCAGTCACCTTCATGGATTGCATACAATAAACAGAGATATTGCCTGACCTTAATTGTTAGCGGAGGACACCAATGAAAGCAGTACAATTTGCACAGTATGGCGGCCCGGAAATGCTTCAGATGCAGGAAATGCCTGATCCTGTTCCAGCAGATGAGGATGTACTGATTGCAGTCAAAGCAACAACCGTCAATCGACTCGACCTCTTTCAACGTGAGGGCAGTCGCCCGGTTGGCAATTTACCCTTTACACCAGGTTTGGAAGCAGTCGGCATTGTCATAAATGACGCGCATGGTTTTCGTAGAGGGGAGCGCGTGATGACAGCCAGAGCGTTAGAGGCAAAAGGCGGCGGTGGCTATGCCAGTATGCTTGCTGTACCAGCCGCTCATCTTTCGCGTATTCCCGAAAGTGTTAGTTTTGAAGAGGCCGTTGCGGCTGGCCTTACGGCTTCGACCGCATGGGGCAGCCTGTTTGACCTGGGGCATCTTCAGGCAGGACAACGAGTGCTGATCTGGGCAGGTTCCAGCGGTGTCGGCACTATCGCGATTCAAATCGCCAAGCATGCGGGAGCCTGGGTAGCCACAACTACCAGTTCAGAAGAGCGCGCCGCGGAGTTACGCAAGCTGGGAGCTGATCTTGTCATTCAACATAAGCAACAAGATGTCAGCAAAGTTCTTCAAGAGCTGGGAGGAGTTCATCTCGTGATCGAGTTGGTCAGCACCACATTGCAAACGAGCATTGACGCCTGCGCAAACGATGGACGAATTATTTTGATTGGCAATCTCGGCGGACAGAAAGTGACGATTGATGCCCAGATACAACGAGTCAAACGTGTTACGGTGGTTGGCGGCGGTTCCTTGCGCGCCGCGCCTGCTGACGAACAACATATACTCAATCTGATCGCCGAGAAAGCCCTCACCCCTGTTATTGCGCAGGTACTTTCCATCACACAAGCAGCCGAAGCCCATCGCTTGCTGGCATCTGGCGAGCCACAAGGTAAAATCATTCTACGGCATGCAGAATAGCATAAATTGAATAAAACAGGCGGCCCGCTCATGCGCACTGCTGGTTAGCGGGGCCGCTGTGTGTTACGATTAGCAGAGGTATTCATCCGTTTTAGCGAAAAAGAGAGGATCTCAGCAATGCAAAGTCCAGGTCGTGTTGGCACGGAGCAGATTTTATTCACCAGGGGCGTTCCTGCTGTTGAGGCATTACCCGCCCATCTTATCGGTGAATGTATGCAGGCAGTTCTAGATGCTCCTAATGGGTGGTCTATTTTACAATATGGGCATAACGGCGGCTACCTTCCCTTACGTCAATTGCTGGGAGAACAGTACCAGGTTTCAGCCGAGCAGATTCTCGTGGGCAATGGCTCACTCCACTTGCAAGACCTGCTCGCCGCAATGCTAGTCAAACCCGGCGATGTTGTCTTCGTCGAGCAGCCCAGCTATGATCGCGCAATCAAAACCTTCCGACGACGTGGAGCAAAAGTTATTGGCATTCCTTTGGAACACGACGGCATCGATTTGAAAGCACTAGAACAGGCCATTGCACGCCAAACACCCGTGTTTCTCTATGTCATCCCCGATTTCCAGAATCCAGCAGGTGTGACAACCACAGCCGAAAAGCGGCAAGCGTTGGTAGAGTTAGCGGAACGCTATCATTTCTGGCTCGTTGAGGATGTTCCCTATCGCACATTGCGCTATTCCGGCACATCATTACCACTTTTGCGCGATTTACGTCCCGAACGAGTTCTCACGCTCAGTTCCTATAGCAAGCTCATTAGCCCTGCCTTGCGTGTTGGCTATCTCGTTGGGCCTGCCGATATCGTCAAAGCTCTGACCAAACTAGCAGAAGAGACCATTTTGGCGCCCGTGTTGCCCACACAGGCGGCAGTTGTCGAGTTTTACAAGCGTGGCTATTTTGCCACAAACCTCGAACAGCTCAAACAACTGTATGCTCCGCGCCTACAGGCAATCATCGCCGCATTGAAACAGTATCTTCCCAACGTGCCGTTGGCAGAACCTGAAGGTGGTTTCTTCGTCAGTATTACACTCCCGGAGCAGAGCAATAGCACAAACCTGCTGCCACGAGCGCAAGAGATCGGCTTGACATTGAGCAATGGACACGATTTTTTCGCCGATCCCCTTGATGAAAGTGAAGATATTGCCAGCCTGGGGGCACGTTTCGTGCGTTTACCCTTTTGTGCGCTTACGCCTGCACAGATCGAAGAAGGCGTGCGCCGTCTCGCGACATTATTCTAAAAGATGGCAGCGCATGAGAAACAGGCACTGAAACAGGTAGACACCACAAATCAACAAAAAACAGCTTGACAAAGCAGGCTCTGTAGGATACAATGCAAACGTCGACACATTCTGTGCGACGTGCGCCTCGTTCGTCTAGCGGCCTAGGACGCCGCCCTTTCAAGGCGGAGACCACGGGTTCGAATCCCGTACGAGGTACTATTTCTAGAGGAGCCTGGCATCCATTCATATTTGGTGTGCCAGGCTTTTCTGCATTCCTTATTGCTCTGGCCGCATCACCAGAAAGAGGAGTCTGTCAAACACTGCTTTGCCCGACTCGAAGAGGAGTTTTCACCATGATCAGCGTAGAAGAAGCACTGGCACGCATTCTTGCACATATTACGCCACTGGCGCCAGTGCGCGTCCCACTCTCAGAGGCAGATGGTCTCGTCTTGGCAGAAGATGTTATTTCAGTTGAGAATATTCCACCCTTTGCGAATTCCGCGATGGACGGCTTTGCATTGCGTAGTCAGGATAGCCAGGCAGATAACGGCCAGCCCGCTCGCTTGCAGGTCATTGGGAGCATCCCTGCTGGCTATGTGGCAGAACACGCTATTGAGCCAGGCACAGCGATGCGCATTATGACGGGCGCACCGGTTCCCGCAGGAGCTGACGCAGTGATTCAGGTCGAACTGACACACAGCGAGGGAAGAGAAAGCGCATGGGTAGAAATTTTACAAGAGGTGGCACCAGGAAACAACATCCGTCCTGCCGGTGACGATATCCAGCAGGGACAGAAGGTACTAACACAGGGAACAGAGATTAGGGGGTGGGAGATTGGTCTGCTGGCAACACTGGGGTATGCAACAGTACCTGTGATTCGGCGTCCACGTGTAGCAATTCTTGGGACCGGTGACGAGATTATCGACGTAGACGAAGCACTTCAGCCAGGCAAAATTCGCAATAGCAACAGTTATTTGCTGGAGGCGGCAATCCGTCATGCTGGTGGAGAACCACATCGTCTGGGTGTCGCACGCGATACGGTAGAAAGCCTCCGTGAAAAGTTCTCTGCCGCACTCTCGCACGATCTGATTATCACCTCAGGCGGTGTCTCGGTAGGCGATTTCGATCTGGTCAAGGATATCATGCGTGAGCAAGGGCAAGTCGATTTCTGGCGGATCAACATGCGTCCCGGCAAACCTGTCGCTTTTGGGCAAATTGGCGGCGTGCCACTGCTCGGGTTGCCAGGCAACCCTGTCTCCAGTGCAGTCACGTTTCAGCTTTTTGGTTGCCCAGTCATTCGCAAGCTGCTTGGTCACACACGCTTGGTGAAACCACAGGTCGAGGTAGTTGTCGAAGACGGCGTACAAGATCGTGTCATGCGCCGCCACTATGTACGCGCACATGTTGCATGGAACGGCACAGCTTTCATCGCACAGACAACAGGGCCACAAGGGTCACATATCATGACCTCGTTGCTCAACGCCAACGCGCTACTCATTGTGCCAGAAGGCGGTGTCGAGATTCACCCGGGTGAGCGCACGCAGGCAATGATGCTAGACTGGCCTGAAGTTAACCTCTAATATGCTAGCCTGAACAGTTCAGCTCTCGGCACGCATTTTCAGAAGGCGATAGCGCAACTGATCGCGGGTCACACCCAAGAGTTGTGCGGCGTGGACTTGATTGCCCGCACAACGTTCCAAGGCCTCCATGATAAATTTTTTTTCGATGCGTTGCAAGAAAGCAGGTAAATCAAGCCCATCCTCTGGAAGATGCAAAAGCCGGGGCATCTCCCAGAGTTGCTGCCGCATAGACGTAGCAACGTTGCACAGCTGTTCAGGCAAATCACGGGGACGAATCTCATGGTCCTCACAGAGAATTTGTCCCCGTTGAATGACATTCCGCAATTCGCGCACATTGCCGGGCCAGTGATATTGATAGAGCAGTTCCATAGCTTCCGCACTGATACGCAAAGGTTCCACATTCTCTATTTCGGCCCCATAGTGATGTAAAAAAAACTCAACCAATGGGCCAATATCTTCCGGGCGTTCACGTAGTGGAGGGAGTGTGATGGTTACAACCTTCAAACGATAATACAGGTCTTCGCGAAACAATCCTTCTCTCACAGCAGTATGCAGGTCTACGTTGGTCGCAGAGACGACGCGCAAGTCTACATGAATAGTGCGCGTGCTGCCAATGCGACAAAACGAGCGCGTCTCCAGAAAGCGTAAGAGCTTAGCTTGCAAGCTACGCGGCATAGAGCCGATCTCATCCAAGAAAAGCGTCCCACCGTCCGCCCGCAGAATATAGCCATCACGCGACACTTTCGCATCCGTAAATGCACCAGCTTCAACACCAAATAGCTCGGTCTCCAGCAGCATATCTGGCAAAGCAGCACAATTGATGGCAACAAATTTATGCGGTGGCCGTGCGCTCAAGTAGTGCAAGGCACGGGCAATAACATCTTTGCCCGTGCCACTTTCGCCTTGTAACAATACTACCGTTGCTGGATATTTCGCGATCTGACGCACAATAGTCATCACATCACGCATCGCCGCACTTTCCCCAACGACTAAAGCGGAAAGCTCTTTCTCATCAAAAGCCGATGCTATCGATACAGCTTGTTTCTCATACATACGTCTTCCATCTCACACATCACATCAATTGTAGTTGATCGGGCAACCAGAGAGGTAACGAGATCACCATTCCATCCATGCTATGCTTTTTTAGCCACGAAGTAGCCATGACACCATTATGGCTATCATGGCTACTTCGTGAACTCAACGCCGCTAGTGTCTTCCACCGGCTGGGGTATAAGACGCGGGTGGCATCATGGCCGCGACCGGCCGGCCTGTCTGGAAGGATTGCAACGGCGGCAGTGGCGCAACCCAACCACGCCCCGGCACAAAGGTTGCTCCATTTTTACCATTGCCCCACTGAGAATGAGTTTCATATGTGGCTGGAGACATTTGCTGGGACATCACATCGGACGAAGGCAAAGCAGCAGCCCAGGGTGCTGTTGGAGCGACCGCCGCGCCAGGCATCACATAGCCATTGTTCAAGCCTGCAATCGCATACTCTTTCGCTATGGGCGAAAGTTCTTGGACCTGCACATGATGCATCTGTTCCGGCATCGCCACACGAATTAAGCCCAATGCGACCAGGCCACCAGCAACCAGACAGAGCTGAGGAGGAGCCATTAACAGCTCTTGACTGGCTTGTTTTAACGAGGTATTCCCATCAGCACGTGTCAATACACGCCATTGGTCGGGGGTAATTTGTATCTGTGCGTTGCTCTCACCCAACTGGGTCGTATCAGCGGGGAACAAGCACATCTCCGGCTGCATATAGGCAACTTCAACTTGGAGAGGTGCAACGATCACAGGCATCGGCTGAGATTGATGCAAACGTGGCAAGGCAGGAACAGAACCAGAGGAAACCGACAAACCCTGTGTTTCATTGCTTGAACGTGATATTCGTGGCCCGCCCTCATCCGCAAAGCCGAGCAGAGCGGAAGAGGAGATAAACGCGGTATTCTCGGCAAACTGAGAAGCATCTAATAAGGTTGGAACACTTGAGACATCGGCAAGTGCCGTTGCTGGCGTCTCAGGAACTTGTGGAGTAAAAAAAGCAGCTTGCCGGACCTGCTCGTAGACGAGCTGCGAGACTACCGCAGAAGAAGACAGATGTGAAGCGTGTGGGGTCGTTGGTATAGACGTGGGTAGTGCGGGCAATAAGGACGAAGCCGCAACAGCGACAAGCAGACGATCATCAGAAAGCAACACCTGCTCTTCAAAAGAGACGTTCCCATTTGACCAACCCATGACCGTCTGAATAGCCGCTTGCGCGCGGCGTGTAGCCCATGTGCGCAACTGCTCCTGGTTGACGTAACCGAGTTCTATCAATTTCATCGCGAGACGTATCTCGCTGACGTGTGGATTTCCCAACACTGCCAATACTTGCTGCAACGCATTTGGAGAAATATAGTGCTCTTGACAGAGTTGCTCACCAAGTGTAATAGGCGAACGCACCGGCCCCAAGCTCATTAACCAGCCATCGCGAAAGTAAAATTCGACCCGCTGTTCCCCTTGTTCAACAACGAGTAGGCCAGTTTTTGCGTGCATCTCGACGCGCTGCAAGATACTGGACAGATCTAATTGTTCTAACATACCTATGAGAGACACAATAACACACCATCCGTCCAAAAACAAACCTTGTCACGCAATGCCTGTTAAAAACCCCCAGTAACATGCCTCGCAACAAGCGTTTCACTACAAAAAGAGTACAACATCGATAGACAACGTTGCAGATCACTCTTCTAAGCTCTACCAGAAGAAAAACAACAATTATCCATCTGCTGTTATGTTTCGCCAGGAATGAGAACTGCCCCAAATATGGAAGAGGGAACGTGTTAGCACCGTTAGCAGATCTCAGAGAAAGGCACCATTACCTTAGATACGGAGGGAAAGGGATTCGAACCCCTGGGGCTGTTAACCCAACTGTTTTCAAGACAGTCGCAATAGACCACTCTGCCATCCCTCCGTTAAGGAGTATAACACAATCTTATACCATTGAAAAGAGGGTAACCCAATAGTCCTATAGCTCATCATTTATATCATACACACATCATCTATATCAGATTGGCATGAGAAGAGATGTACCCATATAAGGGCGTAAGACTTTGGGAATAATCACTGATCCGTCGGCCTGCTGATATGTTTCCAATAGGGCAGCCATGGTGCGCCCTACCGCCAGACCGGATGCATTGAGGGTGTGTACAGGCTCCGCGTGGGCCTGTGGTGTACCTCTATACTTGATATTGGCTCGACGCGCCTGAAACGCCTCACAATTGCTGACGGAAGAAATCTCCACATACGTATTCTGGCCGGGCATCCAGACTTCTAAATCATAGGTTTTGCTTGCGGCAAAAGGGAGATTTGCGCCACATAACAAAACGACGCGATAGGGCAGAGCAAGGGAGCGCAAAACTGCCTCTGCGTGTGCCAGCATCGTTTCCAACACTTGATACGACTCTTGTGGCTCGACAATTTGGAACAGTTCAACCTTATTAAACTGATGTAAGCGTAACAGGCCCCGTGTGTGCCGTGAAGCCGAACCAGCCTCGCGGCGAAATGCGCTTGTCCACGCGACATACCGCAACGGCAAAGTACCCGGTGGGAAAATAGTGTCGACATGCAGCCCCAGCAGCGGAACCTCCGCCGTTGGGTTCAAGTAAAGATCATCTTCTGTACAATGATACACCTGCTGTGCAAACTTGGGTAATTGGCCTGCGGCCTGTAGCACCGCATGCTTCACCAAATATGGTGGCATGATCTCCGTATAGCCATGTTCACGCGTATGCATATCGAGCATAAAAGAGAGCAAGGCACGTTCAAGGCGCGCCCCTGCCCCTTTGAGCAGCATAAAACGGCTCCCAGCAATACGCGCTCCGCCATTGGCATCGAGAATATCTAACTGCTCACCGAGCGTCCAGTGCGCTTTTGGCTCAAAGTGGAAAGAGAGCGGCTCGCCCCATCGTCGTAGCTCTAGATCATCAGCCTCGCTCTCACCCTCTGGCACACTGGCATGCGACAGATTGGGCAGGTTCAACAGCTGAATTTGAAGACGTGTATCAACATCAGCTAGCTGCAAATCAAGCTGATGAAGCTCCTGCTCCTGCTCTTTTATGTACGTATTTTGAGCTGCACGCTTCTCTACAGGCAATGCGCGGATCGTTTCACGCGCCCGCTTGAGTACACCATATATCTCATCACGGCGCATCACCATCACGTGCCGCTGCTCCACCAAATGAAGCAACTCATCCAGCGAGCGTGAGTCGTGCCGCTTGCGTAGCTCTTCACGCACAGCATCGGGGTGTTGACGAATAAAATCAAGGCTTAACATATTTGTAGTATAACAGACAAGACTGCTGGCTGCTAATACGAGAAAGTCAACAATATCCCAGCATAGTTATTCGGAAGATTAATCAGAAAACGCTTTATGAAGCAGGCTGCTTCCCGATAGTCTGCTCGCAGGAAGACACAGATGCAATGCAGACATCTGTGGTATACAATGGCAGTGGCTACTTGTTCTATGATACCAATCACATCAATGTCGATGAAAGGACTGCCCGCCAATGACTATACCCCACGCCATTTCTGGACTCTCTCGTCCCCCACTGGATATTCCCGATTTACCGTATGATCAGCTTGTGCGCCAAACTGCCGAGCGCGCGCCAGAACGACCCGCCATTATTGCTCACGATTTCGTGTTCAGCTATCGCGAAGTCATTTCAATGACAAACTGTATTGCCAACGCGCTGCAACAGCTTGGCTTGCAGAAAGGTGACCGCCTCTGCATCCTCACCACCAACAGGCCTGAATATACGATTACCTTTCTCGCAGCCGCGACCATCGGCGTTGCCATCAGTCCGATGAACCCGTCATACAAAGCGCGCGAAATTGCCTATCAACTTGAAGATTCGCAAGCCTGCGCGCTGCTCGTGCAACATGAACTGGTTCCACTCTTGCACTATGTGTTACAGCAAAAGGCCTTTCCCCACCTGAAACACATCATTGTCACGGGCGAAGAGCTACCAGCAGCACTGCCTGGCGCACACAGTTTTACGCAACTGCTGCACCAATCTTCACCCAAACGCCCACCAATAGTCGCGGTTACAGGCGATGATCTGCTTGCGTTACCCTATTCGTCTGGCACAACGGGCGCACCCAAAGGCGTGATGCTCTGCCATCGCAATCTGGTCAGCAACCATATACAGTTTGTGACAGCGGCCGGCATTACCGCCGCAGATGTCACAGTGATTTTCCTGCCCATGTACCATATTTATGGCGTCTTATTGACAGGTAGCTTCCTGGTCGCGGGTGCAACACAGGTCATGATGGAACGCTTCGATCTCCAACAAGCACTGCATAACTGTGAACACTACGGCGTGAGCTGGTTCTTCGCAGCCCCGCCCATTGTGACAGCTCTCGCCAACGCGCCTGATCTCAGCCAGTTGAAAAGCGTGAAACACGTGATGAACGCCGCCGCACCACTGGTCTTCGAGTCTGCACGCAAGTTACAGGCCCGAACAGGCATCCACGTCATTCAAGCTTATGGGCTGACGGAGTCCTCACCCGATACCCATCTCTCGCCCACACAGCCCGATCAGATCCGCATGGAGAGCGTTGGTTTACTTGTGCATAATACCGAACAAAAAATCGTAGATATCGAGACAGGTGAACACGAACAGCCCGTTGGAGAAGATGGCGAAATTATCGTGCGAGGCCCTCAGATCATGCTCGGCTACTGGAACGCCCCCCAGGAAACGGCACGTGCCTTGCGCAATGGCTGGCTCTACACAGGCGATATCGGGCATGTCGACGCCGATGGCTACACCTATATCGTGGACCGTAAAAAAGAGATGATTAAATACAAAGGCTTTAGCGTCGCTCCAGCGGAGCTAGAGTCCGTGCTGATGGAGCATCCCGCTGTGCTTGATGCTGCCGTAATCGGTGTCAACGACGAGGAGGCTGGCGAGTTGCCTAAAGGCTTTGTCGTTATGCGCCCCGCTCATAGCGTCACTGCCGACGCATTAATTGCCTTTGTGAGTAGCAAAGTTGCAGGCTATAAGAAGATTCATCAGATTGAGTTCATTGATGCCATTCCAAGAGTTCCCTCCGGCAAAATCCTGCGCCGTCTGCTCAAAGAGCGCGAACGCGGATAGCACGCGAGTTTGAATTGCCGAAAGAGCAACCTCTTGACAAAGTAGTGATTACAGAGTACTCTATAGTAT
>DAICZM010000095.1 GCA_027311145.1 Ktedonobacterales bacterium | reverse complement strand
GCAATGAAGAGCTTCTTTCTGAGAAGGCCTCTTGAAAAGTACGCATTGTATCTGAATGCCGTTACAGGGATAGTACTTCTCGTGTATGCTACCTCCTTATAAGCTTTAGAAGCCATCCAGTCATGATATATGTAAAACTTCTGGCTGCTAAACGTGGTAACAGAGCATGCCCATATGGGTGAATTGCTTGCCTGTTTTTCTGATACAACCTCTTGTGTGCTATTTCGCTTGTCTTCAATGTGGAATGACATAAAGAATGAGACAGACTAACAGTATATACAGCAAGACGGTTCCAAGTACGTGTTGGTCACGTAGTAGAACTTCTTCGGGGCTTCCGCCGTCCATGCGTATATAAATCAGATATAAGTAACGGAAAATGCCATAAAGGACGAGGGGAATTGTGATTATCAGGCGTTGTTCGCCCGTTGGTCCTTCAATCGTGTACAGGCTATAGGCGATAATGGTTCCTGTGACGACAATTGTCATCAGTTGGTCAAGTAGTGGTAGGCTATATTCTCTGAGAATCTGGCGGTGCAGGCTTGCTTGGCCCTGTAGCAAGACTAGCTCATGTCTGCGTTTCCCCAAGGCCAGGAAAAGCGAAAGGAAAGACGTGACCAGCACAAGCCAGGGTGAAATCGAAACAGAGATGGCGACTGCTCCCGCCAGTACTCTGGCTACAAAGCCGCTAGCAATCACAAAAACATCGATCAGGACGATATGTTTGAGTTTGAGACTATAGCAGAGCATCAACAAGAGATAGGCAGCGACGATGAGTGTAAAAAGGGTTGTGGATCCGCCAAACATGCGATACTGGTCTGGTAGTGGGGTGATGGGAAGCATGAAGAGGAGCCATATGAGTAAGCTACAGAAGAGTAGCATGAATCCAATACCGACAATGGCCCAAGAGGCTGGGACCAGGCCAGAAGCGAGTGGGCGCATGCGTTTTACAGGGTGCTGCCGATCATTTTCCAGATCGAGCAGATCATTCATGAGATACGTACAACTAGATGCCAGGCAGAAGATAAAAAATGCGAGTGCGCTACGTTCTAGCGCAGCGAGTGTCAAGAGCCGTTGTGCGAAGACGAGGCCGATGCAGACCGCCAGATTCTTTGTCCATTGACGCGGGCGTAATGTTTGCAATAGGCCTGATAATCGCTGACGAGTGCTGTATTTGCCGCTATCTAAAGGTGTTGAAAGCATAGCAACAGGCGCAGTTTTGGTTATTGCCCCCTCCTGTGTTGTGGATTCCTTTTTCAAGCATGCTTCCAATCTTCGACTAGTGCGGCTTGGGATTAATAAATGCGTCGCCGCAGGTCTTCCACGCGATGGATGGTAATACGGTGACGATCTGTACTGATAAATTTCTTATCGGTGAAATAGCCCAGCACCTTATTTACGCTCTCACGTGATGCGCCGACCATTGAGGCCAATTCTTGTTGAGTCAGACGTACCTCAATACGTAAGCCATCCTCGACCTTCGTGCCATGACTATCGGCTAGTTCCAGCAGCTTTTTGGCCACTCGTCCGTAGACATCCAGGAAGATCAAATCTTCGACCTGTTGATCGGTATTACGCAAGCGTTTGGAGAGGACCTCCAGGACCTGGATGGCAATCTTCGGGTTTTTCATAATCGAGTTATGAAAATCGCTGCGTTGTAGGGTGTAGCATTCCGCCTTTTCTAAGGCGATGGCATCTGCCGAGCGTGGTAGCCCATCGAGCAAGGCCAGTTCTCCAAAACATTCGCCCTTGCCAAAGACCACGAGCGAAATTTCCTGCCCATCGGGGCTAATCAAGCAAATTTTGACTTTGCCCTCTTTAATCACGTATAAGACCTGCCCTGGATCGTCGCGGTGAAAAATAACTTCGCCTGTGCGGAATGTGCGCCGCTTGGCTACTGCTGCCAGGGCGTGGATATCTTCGTCACCGAGACCGGCAAAGAGCGATACCTGCTTGAGATAGGACGCATCGTTCTCTTCCATACTTGTTTCCTTTGTGCTACAGATGACTAAAACTCTTGCTTGTGTGTTGCATGATAACATACCCGTTGCTCTTTCGCAATTGTCAGGCCAGTAGTCACATTCAGACAAGATGTGCTATAATGATAATACCAGAGTCAGGAAGTCGGAATTAGTCAGTTTATCTATTACTAACAAGGAAGAGGGCAGCATACAGCGTCTTGCTCTGCTGCTGATGAGGATATGGTACATGGCAGAAACAATTAATGCCGATATGATTATACACGATGTGGTGACAAAATACCCATCAACGGTCAAGGTTTTTCATGGGCACGGTCTGCCTTGCACGGCGTGCGCGGTCGGTGCGCGTGAAAGTGTCGCGGGTGGTGCGCGTACACACCGCTTTACGCCGGAGAAACTAGATGTATTGCTCAAGGACCTGAATGCTTCGGTGAATGGAGAGCCTATTTCCGTTGCTCCCAAGAAAGCTCCAGTGGGGCGTGGTGTTCCACTGCAAATGTCGCCTGCGCCCGCGGACCGCAAGATCAAGCAGGTGATTGCGATTATGAGCGGCAAGGGTGGTGTGGGGAAATCGCTGGTCACGGGCCTGTTGGCCGTCTCGTTGCGTCGCCAGGGTTTGAGCGTAGGCATTTTGGATGGTGATATCACGGGTCCGAGCATTGCGCGTATGTTTGGTGCGAAGGGGCAACCGGGCAAGTCGCCCAGTGGCGGGATTGACCCCTTGCGTAGCAAAGCGGGCATCAAAATCATGTCGATGAACATGTTCTTAGAGCATGAGAGCGACCCTGTGGTCTGGCGTGGGCCAATGATCTCAAGTGCCATCAAGCAATTTTATAGCGATGTGGAGTGGGGTCAGCTTGACTATCTGTTGGTAGACCTGCCGCCGGGCACATCCGATGCGCCAATGACGGTGTTGCAATCACTGCCCGTCGATGGTATCGTGATCGTTTCATCGCCCCAGATGTTGGCGACGATGATTGTCATGAAATGTGTCAATATGGTACGTCAGTTAAAGGGCGTGATTGTGGGTATCGTCGAGAATATGTCTTACTTTGAGACACCCAATGGCGAACATTATGAAATCTTTGGGCCGAGCAATGGAACCGAACTCGTTTCTATGTCGGGATCACCTCTGTTGGCCCAGTTGCCCATCGACTCGGCTTTAACGACACTTTGCGATGCTGGGCGAGTTGAAGAATATTATTCCCCGACCTACGAACTCTTAGCGGAAAACTTTATCAACACACTGAAAATCAAACGTTAAGCTGATCTCTCGCGTTAAAGAGACAAAAACCGGAGGTGACCAATCGCCCCCGGTTTTTGTTTGGCGATGCAATGACGGTGTTAAACCTCGCGCAAGAATGAGCCGAGAACCTTGCAGAATGTTGTGTGGCCTGCCAAATCTGCCAGGGCAGCTCGCACTGATCCCTCTTCGCGATGGCCCTCGAAATCCAGATAGAAGACGTACTCCCAGGCGCGTTGGCGCGAGGGGCGTGACTCCAGTTTGAGCAGATTAATTTGGTGGTCCGCTAACATACCCAGACAGCGATAAAGTGAGCCGGGTTGATGGGCGGTGGCCATAACGAGCATCGTCTTAGCGGCTCCTTCGCGGCGCGGAGCCGGTTCGCGTCCCAGGGCAATAAAACGGGTATAGTTGTCTTTAATTGTCTGAATGCTGCGTGCCAGCACTTCTAATTGATATAGTTCGGCTGCGCCGATCCCGGCGACGGCGGCAACCCCATGCAGGTTCTCCTCGCGAATCATCTTTGCGCTGCCTGCGGTATCATAGGTTGCGACGATCTCTGCACCTAACTCGCGCAAATAGACATCACTTTGGGCTAATGCTTGTGGGTGTGAGATGACGCGCTTGATATCGCCGATCTGTTGACCCGGCAGACAGAGTAGGCAGTGATTAACGGGATGTCCGTGTTCGCCGATCACAAAGAGATCATGTTGGCGTAGCAGATCATAGACATCGTTGATGCTGCCGGCCTGCGAGTTCTCGACGGGAACCATGCCATAGTTGACCTCGCCAGTGGCGACAGCGCGAAAGACCTCGGCGAAACTGCGATATGGGCAAGGTTCAGGCTGGATGCCTGCCTCACGTCCAAAGTAGCTTCGTACAGCCTCATCGCCAAAGGCTCCATATTCGCCTTGAAAGGCGACCCGCGGCGCGTTTCCCTGCACGCCTGTGTGTCGTGTGGTATCAGTGGCCAGTATCTCAGATTGACTCATGAATGTATTACCGTTCCCTTTTGTGAAGACTTATGGCGATTGTGCCAGTTTCTGGTTGGTCTGTCAAGCCATCTCAAAATAAGACAGAACGTCTCTGTAGAGGAGAGACGTTCTGTGAGTGCTGTGTAAGCTGGTCAACCAATTACTGTAGGGTATAGTGTGTTTTGTGGTAGTAGACCATGCCCTTGCCAAGCACCTTTACAGGCTGCAATTCTTTAAGCATGATGGCCTCACCGCACTTTGCGCAGATGCGGTTGGTCAAATGGTTGATCTCTTCACGGTTCGCGAGCGAGGCACGCGCGGTCTTTGAAAGTTCGCCCTTCTTTGGCATTGCTGCTGAACCCCTTTCCCAGGTTAATAGTTAATGGGTATGTGAGAAACACACGTCTTTCTCTATGAGAGAAAACACGTGCGTCACGCATATTCTTCCCAAGATGATTGCTGTCGGGGAGAGTATAGCATATCGTGGCCTGTCTGTCCAATAGTATTTATGACCTTCTGACCTACCTTACGACCAGCGACGCATCAGATACCGTTTGACGATTTCGACCAGCAAGAGGTAAGTGAGCGTCATCGCCGATAGGAAGACAAAGTAGAGCGGTGGTAGCGGCACGAAACCGAGATCGCCTGCCAGTGGCGTGGAGGGCAGTATGATACCGATAGCGACGATCAGCAGTGTGGTAATCGTAAGCGGCAGACTGGGTCGGCTCTTAAAGGGGTTGCCAGCTGTGCGAATAACGAAAAGAACAAGCGTTTGCGTCGCCAGTGATTCCACAAACCAGCCTGTATGGAAGAGTGACTCGGAGGCGTGAAAGACGTTGAGCAGCATAAAAAAGGTTAGAAAGTCGTAGATAGAGCTGATCGGGCCGATAAAAATCATGAATTTGCGAATCAGGCCGATATTCCAGCGTTGCGGTTTCTGCATAAAGCTGGCATCTACGTGATCGCTGGGAATAGTGATCTGGGCAAGATCGTAGAGAAAGTTATTGAGCAAGATTTGTGTTGGCAACATAGGCAGGAAGGGTAGGAACAGGAACGCGCCCGCCATGCTAAACATATTGCCAAAATTGGAACTGGTTCCCATCAGCAGATATTTGATGACATTGCCAAAGGCTTTGCGTCCCTCGATGATCCCTTCGTGTAAGGTTTGCAGACTGTGTTCAAGTAGGATGATTGAAGCTGCATCTTTGGCGACATCGACCGCGCTTTCGACGGAGATACCGACATCAGCAGCGTGCAGCGAGGGAGCGTCATTGATGCCATCACCAAGAAAGCCGACCACATGCTTGCGCTGCTTGAGGGCGAGGATGATCCGATTTTTCTGCGCAGGCGAGACACGCGCAAAAATGGCGGTTTGCTCGACGACATGGGCCAGAGCCGTATCGCTCATCTTTTCCATCGCGCTCCCTAGGACAATAGACGAGCTATCAATACCAACCTGCTCACACACGTGGCGTGTGACTAGCTCGTTGTCGCCTGTCAAGATTTTGACCTGTACGCCATCGCGTCGTAAAGCTTGGATGACCTCGGCGACATCCTCTTTCGGGGGATCGAAGAAAGTCAGGAAACCCAGGAGTACCAAGTCCTCTTCGTCGCTGGCATGGTAGCTCTCTTGTCGTGGCAGTGGGCGGTAAGCGACGGCAATAATGCGAAAGCCCTGCATGCTGAGTTGCTGATACATCGTTTCGTAGCGTTGGCTGGCCTGCTCATCAAGTACTTTTTGCTCTCCCAGCACCTCATAAGCCGTACTGTGCGCAAGAATACCCTCTGGAGCACCTTTTGTAATCAGCAGGGTGTCGTCGTGTCCATCCTGGGCCACGATAACCGAGAGGCGTCTGCGCTCAAAGTCAAAGGGTATCTCAGAAAACTTCTTATAGCCAGAAGGTATAACAGTGTCGTGCTGCATGATTGCGGCATCCAGGGGACTCTTAATACCGGTCTCGTACATGCTATTGAGATAAGCGAAGAGTAGCACGCGCTCAGAGGAATTGCCTGTTAGATCGAGATACTGAGCGAGGGCCATCTGTCCGCCAGTAATCGTGCCAGTTTTGTCGCTACACAGCACGTCGATGCTGCCGAAATTCTGCATCGACTCCAGGTGTTTGACGATTACCTTTTTCTTTGCCATCCGTGCTGCCCCCTGACCGAGCGTGACCGTCGTAATCATTGGCAGAAATTCGGGAGTCAGGCCGACTGCAAGGGCGATAGCGAAAAGGACCGATTCAAACAAATTATGTTTGAGCAGAACGCCCATCAGGAACACAAAAAGGATCAGAAACAAGACCGTTTGCAAGATCAGGAAGCCGAACTGTTTGATCCCGCGCTCAAATTCCGTTTCTGGCGGACGATACTCCAGATGAGCTACGATATCGCCAAAACTGGTGGCACGTCCCGTTGCCGTAATCACAGCAGTCGCGGTTCCACTAACGACAGATGTGCCGAGGAAGACGATGTTGGTAGCGGTGGAGGGGGTATGTGGATCGCTTATCTCATCATCGGCTGTCTTTTCGGCTGGCATCGACTCACCCGTCAGAGCTGCCTGTTGGACATGGAGGTCAACCGTTTCGAGCAAGCGCGCATCGGCTGGAATGAGATCGCCAGCAGAGAGGCGGACGATATCGCCCACGACAAGTTGGCGGCGTGGTAATTCGCTCCATTGGCTGTTGCGTAATACTGATGCGGTTGGCGCGACAACTGCACGCAGGCGTTCAACCGCACGTTGTGAACGGTAGGTTTGCACGAAGTTGAGGATGATACCGAGCAGGACCATCACCACGATAATGCCCGCGTTGATGCGGTCTCCCAAGACGGCGGAGATCAGGCTGGCAATCAGCAGGATAATGATGAGCGGATTGAGAAACAAGAAGAGTAATTGTTTGATACCGGCACTATTGTAGGTGGTAGTCAGTTCGTTTGCTCCCGTCTCGCTCAGACGGCGTTTTGCTTCGCGCATGCTTAAGCCCTGCACGGACGTATTGAGTTGTTGCAAAAGTGCCTTGCGTGTTTGTGCTGCTGAGACATTCTGTTGTTCAGCAATGGTCTGCGTATGTGTGCGTTGGTCTCGCATAGGAACGCTCCCGCCTGCGTGTTCGCGTATGTTTTCCGTTGTTTTCACAGGAAGCATAGGCTGATGTCGTCACAAAATGCTCACAGCATAGTTTGTATGTATCACAGGCGTGGCACAGGCTTGACCCATCCCATAGGGGTATGGTATAGTATGCAAGAGATACCATTTGCTTTGGTGGACAAGAAGAGGCACGAAAGGAACCCAGGATGCAAGATGATCGTCGTCAAGAGGCATTGAAACGCCTCTCCTATATCGAAGGGCATATCGGCGGTATTCGTAAAATGGTGGAAGAGGATAAATATTGTGTGGATATTTTGCGCCAGACTTATGCTGTGCGCAAAGCACTGGAGAAGCTGGAAGGCATGATCTTAGAGGGGCATCTGCGAACCTGTGTGCCAGAAGGTATCAAAGGCAATCGTGAGGATGAGGTTATTCAAGAACTGGTGCAATTATACACGATTGCGGGTAACCGTTAAGGGTTGTTTGCCGACGCAGTCGCGATGAATCAGTCTACGGACGCGATGAATCAGTCTACGGACGCGATGAATCGGCCTACGGACGCGATGAATCGGTCCCTACAGGTAAAAATTGACAATAGCGTTATTCATTGATAACAATAGAAAGAGGAGATTTTATATGGAGTCAACAACATTGGTCGCTCCCGACATTTCATGTGAGCATTGTCAGCGTGCTATCGAGGGTTCTGTGAGCAAGCTGGTGGGCATCCAGACGGTCAAAGTCGATATTCCGAGCAAGACTGTACTCGTCAACTATGATCCACAGCAAGTTTCGCTGGCAAAAATTGAGGAGATGCTGGACGATATTGGCTATACAGTTGCCAAATAGCAAAGAGAGAGATTAGCGAACAGGGGATGGGCATTTTGCAAGATATGCTCATCCCCTGTTCGCGGCTTTTATGCCTGAGCGGTAAAGTTGAGTGTGATAGTCACTTTATTTTGTGAAATGGCGATGTTCGCCAGATTGGGTGGCTGCATGCCAAAATCCGTCATATAAATGGTACTGGTCGCGGTTCCCGTAATCGTATTGCCGACGACTTTTCCCTGGACAGCAAAGACCTCTTTGTTGGTTTTGCCGTGCATGGTCAGATTGCCAATAATCTGAAATTGCACAGTCTGACCGTTGCTGTAACTGGCAGGGAGACCCTGCGTGTTGACCGAAACGAAGGTGGCATAGGGATAGGTGTCCGTTTGTAGCGTGTTCTGTTGGATGAAATGATCGCGCCGCTGTGAATCGCTTTGCAAGGTGCGCAGATCAATCTGCAAGTTCATGTTCGCGACAAGTGGGGATGAATCGCTCCGTATCTTGAAACTGCCTGAGACTGAGTGTGTCGTGCCGATGGCATCATTGTTTGGCTTGTTCTCAAAAACTAGATTCTCGTATACACTATAGGACGCGGTCGTTTGAGCTGGTACAATGGTAAAGGTCTGAAGTCCGGTTGTTGGGATAGGCGTGTTGCTCACTGTCGCCGCACCAGCAGCGGTATGTGCCTGAGTTTGAGCGGTAGTGTTGGCGAAGTGCGAGGTATAGAGCAGAGCTGCCGCGACGAGGACAATGACGAGACCAACGGCGGCCAGTAAAATATTGCGTATTCTCATGCATACTCCTTGTGAGGTAATTGTCTGTTTTCACCTGAACTCACTGTTTTCAAGGTTACAATGGGTTTTAGTGTACCATCGCTTCATTGGAAACACGTTGGAAGGAGATAAAAAGAGGATACGCTGCTAGACTGCTTGAGTACTTCTCCCAACAAGAAGGTTAGATCTTCTTTTTTCCGTTGCTCCATATCTTCTTCAGGAAAATCGGTGCTTTTCGGTTATCCTATTCATCTTTATGAAAATCTTCCAGGGCACGCTTCAGACGCACGAGGCCCAGACGCATACGTGCTTTGACCGTGCCAAGCGGAATTTGGCAGCCAGCCGCAATCTCGGAGTGTGTCCAGCCTTGAAAATAGGCCAATTCGATGACCATGCGTTGTTCTGTTGGCAGGTTCATCAGGGCCTCGCGAATTTTCGCGCTCTGCACGTTCTGCCATGCTTCATCCCATACATCAGGAAAAGCGGTGCTTTCGTCGCGTTCAACCTCATCTAATGTTGCTTCTTTCATCACGGAACGGCGGCGCACAGCACGTAAATAATCAATTGTGCGGTGATGCATGATCGAAACCAACCAACTGCGGACGGCACCGGATTGAGGGGAATAGGAGGTGGCACGTTTCCAAACGGCAAGAAAAGCGTCCTGCAACAGATCTTCCGCGACCTGATGATCTGCTACCATGCGATAGGCTAGCGAATACATGAGGCGGCTATAGCGTTGGTAAAGTGGCTCCATCGCCCAGACCGCTCCTTTAGCAATTGCGGTAATTAATACCTCATCGCTGAGTTGCTCCACAGGGATCGAAATATGCCCGGCAGATGGACTTTCCCCATCGTTTTTTTGAAATCTCTGCATGATCGCCTTCTCTTCTCATCTTCTTACAGAGAATACGCTGCAAGTTATAAAACAGATCATATCTTTTTTACTCGGCAACATTCTGTATGAATACATACAGATAAATATGATGCTACTCTAGTGCATGATGGCCACGTCCATCCTTCTGCATTGTACCTGCTACCTGCTACTGGCAAATTATTATATGTACACAAGGCAGACGAAACTAGTGAGGCTAGTCATGAAAACAGCCCTGTTTTCATGATGTGAACTCAAATCCCCCTTGACAAATTAAAATATACGATGTATATAATATACAGCGTATAAAAATGATGTTATAAAAGAGGATTGAGTCTATGCCACGTCCACGTCACAGCGAAGAGCATCTTCAGTTCATGCGTGCGCGCATTCTCGATGTTGCCTATGCCATTCTTGTCGAGAAGGGGCCGCAGGCACTCAGTGCGCGCGCAATTGCTGATGAGCTTGGCATGGCGCATATGACCCTCTATACCTATTTTGAAAACCAGTCTGCCATCTTGCAGGCTCTCGCCGAGCGCGAATTGGTAAAGCTTCGTGTTCAGCAAGAGATGTTTGAGCAGCGGGCTGAGCGCGAAGATATTGTACATGTTATGCGTGCAGCATTGGAGTTCTTTCCGCAATTTGAGCGTGAAAACCCTAATCTGTTCCACCTTGCCTGGGTTACACCACAGCAACAACCCGAAGAGATGGCTCTGGCAAATGAGCAATCAAGGAAAAGTCTTGAGCATCTGGCGCGCCTGGTACGTCTGGGCGTTGAGCGCGGCGTTTTTAAACCACGTGAACCACTGCTCGCGGCCGCCGCCGCCTGGGGCATGGTGGTGTTTCCGTTGCTCATGTTCCACAGTGGCAGAATTGCTGATCCACAACAACGCGATAGACTTGTTGCCGAAATGTTAGATGCCGCGATGAGTTATCTCGGCATCTAGCGAAGAAAGGATACCCCATATGAGCGAAATGTATTCTCCTGCGACTACCCCTGATTGGAAGTTGATCGATTCGTCCGTGCGTCCCGCGTGTGTTCCTGAAGATGGTCCCGTCGAAATTTTGACGACCGAGGATGGCGTGCGTTTCGTGCGGACACCAGAGGAACGCTTTGCCAATCTGCCCGGCTATTCTTTTGCTCCACATTACGCGATGGTCGAAGGACTGCGCATGCACTATATAGATGAAGGTCCTGAGAACGGTGAAGTGGTCCTGATGTTGCATGGTCAACCGACGTGGTCATACCTGTATCGCAAGATGATTCCTGGAATAGCTGCCGCTGGCTATCGCGCGATTGCGGTTGATCATCTGGGTATGGGCCGCTCGGACAAGCCAATTGACCTGAGTTTCCATACCTTTGAGAAGCATGTGCAGCGTTTGAAAACCTTTATTGGTGTGTTGGGTTTGAAGGATATCACGCTGTTTTGCCAGGACTGGGGGAGCTTGATGGGACTGCGTGTAGCGGGCGATATGCCAGACATGTTTGCTCGTATTGTGCTTGCGAATGGCACGTTGCCTCTGATCCCCAAGGGCATGAATCCGTTTCGCGTGCCTAACCCCGTTGAGATTAACTGTGAGTTCGGCGAATTCGCCAATCTTGTTGCCGGTGCTAGGGACTGGCAAACTTTCTTCCAGAAGTGGATTGTCTACGCGCTGACCGCTCCCAATTTTACGCCTAGTCAGGTTGTCGCGGTGCAGGCAACGCACCCGTTGACGCCGGAAGAAGAGGCAGCCTACAACGCGCCGTTCCCAAGCATCATCTATAAGGCGGCTGTACGCACCTTCCCTTCGATGGTTGCCGCGATAGAAGATCAGAATTTCCCCGCATGGCAGGCACTTGGCGAGTATAAGAAGCCATTCCTGTTCTTTGGCGGCGAAAAAGATCATAACATGGGCAAGATGGAGAACCAGGTGCGCATGACGAGCCATATCCCTGGCGCGCAAGGGCAGCCACACGAGCGTTTTGATGACGCAGGCCATTTCATTCAGGAGGATATCGGTCAGGTGTTGGCGGCAAGAGTTGTTGCCTTCATGCAAGCTAATCCGCTACCTCAGGCTCCTGCTACCGCAAGTTCGGGCCGCAATCTGCACGGTGCGCGTTATGGAGAAGTGTTGCTAGTTAAAGGCCATTTGAACCATATTGAGGCTACAGTCTACAACACGCTTGGCCTCAATGACTGTCCCGATGATCTGTGGTATAAGCTCAACGCGGATGAGATCAAAAAAGAACATAAGGCGCGAGCTGTAGTTCTCAATGGTCCGCGCTACTTCCTGATGGACAGTATCAGCGGGGCAAATGTAAGCCACGAGGTGACTACCTTTGGTGGCTTGCAGATGCGCAGTATGGCGACCCTGGCGATTGGACCGACACAACTGCTGGGCGGTGTGCATCACAAGCCATATGCGGAGAATATCGTTAATCGATCGACCACCTATGTCTACCACAAAGGGCGCGAGGTTTACGAACTCGTAGCAGCCGATGGCACAGCCTATATCATGCAGAGCTACGCACTCATAAAGGACCGCACATTGACAGAAGAGTCGCTGAAGACGCTCGGTTTACGTCTGAAGTTGCCCGCAGGCTGGAGCTATCGCGTGCGTCAGCTTGAGCAAGAAACATCCTTTACTGTGGATGGACAGGCACATCTGATCCAGGATGAGTTTGAAAACTCATACCAACGCGAAAACTAGTTATCTTAGCAGCGTGTAGTGCTTTGTCAAACGTCATCCGATACGTTGTGTGAACGGACGGGCCATCGCGGGGCAAGACGGGCAACCACAAGAGTCC
>DAICZM010000094.1:4843-12555 GCA_027311145.1 Ktedonobacterales bacterium | reverse complement strand
GTTGGCAGACCTGCATTCGGCTGAGCCGAGAAGAGTGGTAGGGTGGTTGGTATTTCTTGTTGTTTGGTGGCCGCGATCATTTCTTCGAGGGCGTCAAAGGTTGCTGCTGGGCCAACGCTACAGTTCGCTCCTATCACGTCAACACCTAGATCACTGAGGACAGCGGCGACACGTGCAGCGGAACTACCAGAAAGCGTATGCCCATCTTCGTAGAAGCTCATCTGTGCGACAATGGGTAAGCCACTTTCTTTGGCGGCCAGGACGGCCTGGCGCAGTTCTGCGAGGCTTGAGAATGTTTCAAGGATCAGCAGGTCAACGCCGCCCGCTTGCAATGCGTCAATTTGTTCTGAGAAAATTGCGCGTAGTTCGCGCAGCCGCTGTTCGTCTGGTGCTTGTAACGGGCGACCGCTAGGCCCGATGGAGCCTGCGATAAAGACAGGCAGGCCAGAAATTTCACGGGCCTCACGCGCAATGCGCACTCCCTGAAGGTTGATTTCGCGCACTTTATCACCCAGGTTATGGGTTTCCAATCTGGCCCGGTTTGCCCCAAAGGTATTGGTTTCGATAATCTGCGCACCTGCGTTAATGTAATCTCTGTGAATACTTTGAATAAGTTCCGGTTGTGTCAAGTTAAGGGCATCAAAACACTGTTCATAGGGAATGCCGCGTGCATAGAGTTGTGTGCCCATTGCGCCATCACAGAGGAGCGGACGCTGCCGCAGTTGTTCAAGAAAAGGATGCTCCATCGAAAAGACTTCTCCCACCAAATTAAGATAACTATTGTGTCACCCCTCCATTGTACCTCTTTTTTGGCATTTGCGAAATATGGTAATCTCTGCTTTGTCATCGTAGCACCGTTCTAAAATCATACCTACTTTACAATATTGCGTTAGTATGCTATTATGCTAGTAAACTAGTATAATAGCAAAAAGGGTGCGCGAATGAAGGAAGAAAAGCAACAGTTTAACGTCTATCTAACTCCTCAGACAGTCAAACAGATAAAGCATCGCTCAATTGATGAACAGCTTTCTTTATCTGATCTGGTTGAGAAAGTGTTCACGGCCTATCTCTCTCAAACTCAAACGACTAGGGCTGCTCATGCGGAAATACCAACGCGGCAGACACAAGAGAAGGTCGAAATAACCTTACAGCCAATGCTGCATGTGGATGATATGGGAAAAGCGTTAGACTTCTATAGCAGAATTGGTGCCACTGTTCTCAATGGAAGTCGTGATGGCGATTGGGCATTAGTGAGTTTTGGCAATACCAAATTAGGCTTGCTTGCTCATCCTGCAAATCCAGAGCAAAATGAAGGGAAATTCGAGCTTAATTTTGAGTACGCTGGCTCGTTAGAAGCTTTAGAGCAACAGTTTCGTGAAGCTGGTATAACCATTGTGCGCCCCACTGGTGATGAGGGCTTTGGCTATCAATTGCAGATCGAAGATGCTGATGGGATGCTGATAAAAATCAATCAGATTGATCCAGAGCTTTATCGTTAGCGGAACAAAGCACCGTTTGAGAGATGGTTTTTCGATGATGGCTGGTCTATAATGCAAAGGCGGAGTAACAAACTGTTACTCCACCTTTTTACTTTCGCTTGTATTCTGGGTTGCCTGCTATTTGGCGTTCACCTTGACAGTGCGGACTTTCGCATGCTCGGCCTTCGGCAGATGTAGCGTCAGGACCCCATCGGTGTAGCTCGCCTCAGCACTCTCGGAGTTAATTGGAGCAGGGAGCGTAAAGGCTTGTTGGTACTGCCCTGACTGGAAACCATGCCAGTGGACTGTTGCCCCTTCGGGTGTCTGCATTTTTGTCTGCCATTTCAGGCTCAGCGTGTCTTGCTGAATGGTGATCTCGACCTCATCTGGGCGCACACCGGGCATGGGAACCTGGAGAATGAAGCCTTCCTGGGTCTCGAAGAGGTTGGCATTCACTCCGCGAGTGCCAAATGTGCTGGTGTTTGGCGTAATGAAACTATCAGCCAGGAGGCGGTCCATGGCCTCGCGCAAAGAAACAACCTCGTTAAATGGATTGTAGCGTGTCAAATTTGCCATTGTAGTATCTCCTTTGTTTCAATGTCTAACTGATACATATGCTGCAGAATGGGACCATCATGTTTCTCTGTGGTCACATTCTTTGTTTGTTTTCTTTCTGTCCCTACTATACATTGTTTTGTGTTAGAGCAACGTAAGCGAAGTGTAAGAAATTTGTTAGAAAACTTTATAGTGGTGCTATCACTGTTAATATATAGGTGACCCCTCGACGATAATGGGCTATTCTGCTACAATGCGCGTAACAAAGCTGTCGTTCGGCGTCCTAACAGGAGACACGAGCTGGTAGGATGCAGCATCGAAAGATCAAGTATTTTGCAAGGAGGAATGCAGCCGTGATGGTGGAACAAGAACCAGCATCGAAAGATATTGAACGGGTACTGAAGCGCGGCGTGGCGTTGGTGGAAAAAGAGGTCGACCTGCGCCGTTTACTGCTGGAAGGCAATAAGGGTCAGCCGTTGCGAGTCAAACTGGGCGTAGACCCAACACATTTTGATTTGACGATTGGACACGCTGTTGTGTTTCGCAAACTGCGCCAGTTTCAGCAGCTCGGCCATAAAGCTGTGGTGGTGATTGGTGACTGGACGGCGCGTCTGGGTGATCCCAGTGGGCGCGAAGAGGCGCGCAAGCCGCTGAGCGAGGAGCAGGTCAAGGCGAATGCTGCGACCTATCTCGATCAATTTTTTAGAATTGTTGATCCACGTCTGACCGAAGTGCGTTGGCAGCATGAGTGGTTTGATGGTTTTAACATGGGTGATGCGCTCAAATTGTTGGGCCATAAGACAGTGGCGCAGATGTTGGTGCGTGATGATTTCGCGAAACGCTACAAGAATGGTGTAGAAATCTATCTTTCTGAGTTTATGTATCCGCTGTTGCAGGGCTATGACTCTGTGGCACTGCGTGCTGATGTCGAGCTGGGTGGGACTGATCAAACTTTTAATTTGTTGGTGGGGCGCGAGTTGCAGCCGTCTTTTGGGCAATTGCCACAGCAAATCCTGACGATGGATTTGATTGTTGGATTAGATGGTGTGAAGAAGATGGGCAAGTCGCTGGATAATTATATTGCGATGACGGCCCCGGCAAATGATATGTATGGCAAACTGATGTCGTTGCCTGACCACGCGATGCGCCTATACTTTGAGGCTTTGAGCGACGTGGATGCTGCCGAACTGGACGAGTTTGAGCGTAAAATGGCAGAGGGAACATTGAATCCACGCGATGTGAAACGTCGGATGGCTCGTGAAATTGTCAGCGTGTTCCACAACACTGTCGCGGCGCAGGAAGCAGAAGAGGCATTTATTCGCCAGTTTTCTGAGCGCAAATTGCCAAGCGATCTTTCTGAGTATCAATTGAGTGAGTCGATGGATATCGTTACTTTGCTTGTGAATGCGAAACTGGCAACCAGCCGCAATCAGGCGCGTGGCATTATCGAGCAGGGTGGCGTCTCGATCTTTCCAACAGGCGAGGAGAGTGACGAGGTGCGTGTGAGTGAGTCGAGCTATCAGGTTCCGCTCAGCGATGGTGCGATCATAAAATTTGGCAAACGTCGCTTTATCAGGATACGGGTATCAAGATAGTCTGATCTTGCCCATGCTGTTGTGTGTGGCAGGGTAGTCGCTTTGTTGGGCTTGTCTGTGTTGTTGACTGTCGCGTCTAGTAAGGAGTTGTGTGCATGCCGCAAGCAACAATCGGTGTCATTGGGGGGAGTGGACTCTACCACATGGAGGGCATGAGCGATGTGGAAGAAGTAAGTGTCTCAACCCCTTTTGGGGTTCCGAGTGATGTCATTACGGTTGGGAAGGTGAACGGTGTGCCGATGGCTTTCTTGCCTCGGCATGGGCGTGGTCATCGCCTGAGTCCGACAGAGATTCCTGCGCGTGCGAATATGTGGGCGTTGAAAAGCCTGGGTGTGGAATGGGTGATCTCAGTGAGTGCGGTGGGGAGCCTGCGCGAAGATATTGCTCCGCGTGATCTGGTTATTCCCGATCAGATTTTTGATCGCACCAAGAGTCGTGTGAATAGTTTTTTTGAGGGTGGGTTGGTCGTTCACTGTACCTTTGCCGAGCCATTTTGCTCTACGCTGAGTGCGTTGCTTTGGGAGTCGGCACAAGGGTTGGGGGATGTGAAGGTGCATCGTGGTGGGACCTATGTGTGTATGGAGGGGCCACTGTTCTCAACGAAAGCAGAATCGAATGTCTATCGCCATTTGGGGATGGACATTATTGGAATGACAGCGTTGCCCGAAGCAAAACTGGCGCGTGAGGCCGAGATGTGCTATGCGACGATTGCCTGTGCCACCGATTATGACTGCTGGCATGAGACCGAAGAGTCCGTTACCGTCGAGATGGTGATTGGCAACCTGAGTGCAAACGTGGCGAATGCGCAACGTATTTTACGTGAGGTGGCGCAACATGTGCCGGGTGAGCGTGCGACTCTGGTATGTGGCTGTGCAAATGCGCTGGCAACGGCGATTATCACAGACGCACGCAGCATTCCCGCTGCGGTGAAAGAGAAATATGATCTACTGATCGGTAAATATATTTCTTGACAATGCCGATCTAAAGAGGTATAATGACGGTGTTCCTTCGAGGAAATATTAAGTAGGACAAGCCGATGTTCATCCAGTCCTGTCGGTCGGCGTAATTGGGTCCTGCGCGGCAGATGTCTGCAAACCCCGCTAGGTCCGTGAGGAAGCAACGGTAAGTGGACCTCCCTGGGTGTCGCAGGGGAGCCTAATTGCGCTGATCGGCAGGGCTGGGTGAACATCGGCTTTTTGTTCTAGACACACTTCTTGCTTTTCGTCGAAGTATTTGGAAGGTGGCCCGTCACGTCACGCTAGTATGCAGACGGGAGTAAGAACTATGGCCTCACAATCACTATACCGCAAATGGCGTTCACAAACCTTCTCTGATCTGGTTGGTCAGGAAGAAATTGTGCAGACGTTGAAGAATGCCCTTAGCTCTGGCACAATGGCTCATGCCTACCTCTTTGCAGGGCCACGTGGAACGGGCAAAACCAGCACTGCTCGCTTATTGGCGAAAACAATTAACTGTCTCCATCCCAACAATGGCGAACCCTGTAATGCATGTGTGCCATGTCGTGAGATCGCCAGCGGCAACTCTTTTAACGTTATTGAGATTGATGCTGCATCGAATCGTGGCATTGATAGCATCCGTGAGCTGCGCGATAAAGTGATGGTTCCCCCAGTCACGGGTAAATACAAAGTCTACATCCTTGACGAAGCTCATATGCTGACGACAGAGGCGTTTAATGCGCTCCTAAAAACGCTAGAGGAGCCACCTCGCCATGCTATTTTTGTGATGGCGACAACGGATGTGCATAAAATGCTGCCGACGGTTCTCTCGCGCTGCCAGCAATTTCATTTCAGGCGCATTACGACGCGCCAGATTATCGGGCATCTGAGTTTTATCGCGCAACAAGAGCAGGTAAAGCTTGATGGTGGTGCGGCAGAGCTGATTGCACGTTCGGCAGCGGGTGGCATGCGCGATGCGCTGAGCCTGCTCGATCAAGCGATTGCCTATTGTGGTCAAGAGATTAGTCTGAGCCAGGTGCAGGCAATGCTGGGCGTGGCTGATCCGCGTGCTATCCAGAAACTAGTTCTCCAGACAGCACGGCTGGAGAGTGCGGGAGCTTTGCATCTGATCCATGAGCTTGCGGAGGCGGGTGCAGACCTGCGTCAGATCAATATGCAGGTAGCAGAGTATTGGCGTGCGCTGATGTTAGCAAAGGCAGGAGCGGATATCGCTGCTATTCTTGATCGCACGGACGATGATCTTCGTGAAATTACGCAGACGGCACAACTTTTCGCGTTAGAAGAGCTGATTGAATGTGCGCGTATTTTTGCGCAGAACGAGCTGATGCAAAAAAGTCAGGCAACGCCACAGCTAGGGCTGGAGCTGGCTCTGCTGGCATGCATTGAGCTGCACCGCCGTTCCCAGGCGGGGCAGACGGGTGTTGTTCCTAGCACAGCCACGTTGCACGTGGCTCCTACTGCTGTAAACCGTGCGGTACACAGTCCGTCTCTAGCGGAGACGGGGCAAGCTGTGCGGCAGTTGCCAACTTCTGCACCGTCGTTCCCCCCAGTGAGTGTGCCTGCTGTGCGTGCGCCAGCTGAAAGCCTACCGGCTAGCCCATCGATAAGCGCGTCACGTGTTGTGCCAGAAGATGCGGTCGCAAGGTCTTCAGAGACGCAGGGTCATGTGGGTGAGTTGCCTGCTGGGAGTGATAACGCCTATGAGGATGATGAGGATGATGAAGCAGAGGGAAAAACTGCTGTGGTGTACATGGAGACAGTAGACGAGGAAGGTGTGGCTGAGAGGAATGGGGAAGGCGAAGGGAATCAGGGTTTGCTCTTGGAGTTGCAGCGGGTGAAGGATGTGTGGGAGATGGTCAAGCGACGGGTCAAAACGCAAAAAGATGGCGCCAAGGTGGCCGCTGTTCTCAACGGCTATGCGGTAATTGGGATAGAGGTGGGTGAGCATGAGCCGGTGGTACTGTTGAAGGCAAACGCAGATTTCCATTTTAAAGCGTTGCAAAAGCAGGAGTATCATGATGCAATTGCCTGGGCATTAAAAATCGAGCTTGAGCAAGAATGTGGGGTAAAACTGTTAGCCCCTGGCTATATCCATAGCGATATGGGAATGCAATCGGCTGGTGGAATAGGGCAAATTGAGTTGAGCCACCGTACTACGAGTGCGACGGTGATACCGTCGATGCAATCGGCTCATCTCAATCGTCCGGCTGCACCAGCGTCTGCGCCAGAAAAACCTGCTTCTGAGGCGTCATTGCCGGTGAAGAGAGAGCCTGCTACGCCTGTGCCAGTTGCACCTGTCAAAGAGGAGCAAGGGCGTGCTAAAGCGAAAAAGGTCAGAGAGAATACGGCGGGTGAGGCAGAGGCAGAGAGTAAAGAGACGACTGTCAGCAGGGCAGAATATATCAGGCAGAAAGCTATCAACGATCCAGTAGTTCAGGAAGTGATCAGACTATTTAAAGCGGAGATCAAAGAGATCAAATTGAAGTAAGGAGCGAATAGTGCGATGAACATGCGTGAAATCCAGAAGATGCAGCAAAAGATGATGCGGATGCAGGAAGAGCTAGAGCTGGCGAAGTTTACGGGAACGGCAGGTGGGGGTGCTGTGACGATCACGATGACGGGCAAATTTGAGATTACGGATGTCAAAATTGATGCGGAGGCCTTTAGTGCGGAAGATATTGTGGAGCTTGAGGTCATGGTACGCGCTGCTGCGAAGGATGCGTTTGAGAAGGTTTCGGATGCGCAACAGAAGATAGTGAATAATGTGACGGGCGGCTTACGCATGCCGGGAATGTTCTAACGCATGAGTGACATTGCACCACCAATAGCAGCTTTGATTGAAGAATTTGCCAGGCTACCGGGGGTAGGTGTTAAGACGGCGCAACGGCTGGCGTTCTTTATCTTGCGTTGTCCAACAGATCAGGCACGTCGCTTGTCAGAGGCAATCATGCGTGTCAAAGAGAGCATTATCTATTGTTCGCGTTGTTTCAACATTACAGAAAGCGACCCTTGCCCAATTTGTGCCAACCCTGGCCGTGAGCGTGAGCTGATCTGTGTTGTCGAAGAGCCATTAGATGTAATCGCTTTAGAGAAAACGGGCGTGTATA
>DAICZM010000094.1:0-4833 GCA_027311145.1 Ktedonobacterales bacterium | reverse complement strand
GTATAAGGGCTTGTACCATGTATTGCACGGTGCGCTTTCACCGATGAATGGTATCGGGCGTAAAGATTTGCGTATTGATGAGTTGCTACGGCGTTTGGAAGAAGAGCCAGTGCGTGAAGTGATTCTGGCGACGAATCCCAGTTTTGAAGGTGATTATACGGCAGGCTTTATTAAGAGCGAGATGAAAGGAATAGTGAACGGGACAAATGCGACGCTGCGTGTGACCTCGCTAGCGCGTGGCTTATCGTTGGGTAGCGATCTTGAGTATGCCGACGAGGGGACACTGGGGCGTGCGATTGAGGGAAGGCGCGACCTGTAGAGAGGGACGACAGCGCGGATCGGTAGTGTCAGTTGACAGTCTAGCTTAGCTGTGGTACTATTGTTCTAAATTGCGAGAACGGCGATGTGGCGTATTGAATTGCCGGTTTTTCAGCTCTGCCAAAGAATAGAGAAGTGTAGATATCCCGAGACGAAGGCATGGTTGGGAACGGTAGAAGAGACGCTGGTATCTGTTGCAGCAAAGAGAATATGACCGATGTCATCACGCGCTCTACAAACCCATCTTTTTTGAGCATTGTTTATTCCTGTCATAGGGAAGCGAGTGCAGCACATAAGGAGGCGCACGGTGCTGTCAAATGAGAATGTTGTAAGACATTCCAGTATGCGCGCCGTGGGAGAAATATGGCAACGAGTAAAAAAGAGAAAGCCGCAGCGGCGAGTACGACCAATACAGCAGGCATGAGCGAACGCGAGAAAGCGATTGATCTGGCGTTGACGCAGATTGAACGCCGCTTTGGCAAAGGCGCAATCATGAAATTGGGTGAATCGGCCAAAATCCATGTAGAAGCTATTCCAACGGGTTCGATAGCTTTGGACCTCGCGCTCGGCGTCGGTGGCATTCCCCGAGGGCGTATTACCGAGATTTATGGCCCTGAGTCTTCTGGTAAAACGACGTTGTGTCAGCATATCATTGCGAATGTGCAGCGAGCGGGTGGCTATGCCGCGTTTGTGGATGCAGAGCATGCCCTGGACCCAACCTATGCAGCACGTTGTGGCGTCGATACAAACAATCTGTTGGTTTCGCAACCGGACACGGGTGAGCAGGCATTAGAAATTGTGGACTCACTGGTTCGTAGCAATGCAATTGATGTGATTGTGATCGACTCAGTAGCGGCCTTAACCCCACGTGCTGAGATTGAGGGTGAGATGGGTGATTCACACGTTGGTTTGCAGGCACGTTTGATGAGCCAGGCGATGCGTAAACTGACGGGGGCAATCAGTACATCTAATACGTCGGTCATTTTCACCAACCAATTGCGTGAGAAGGTTGGCGTGATGTTTGGCAATCCCGAGACCACTGCTGGTGGTAAGGCACTGAAATTTTACGCCTCTGTGCGATTGGATATTCGTCGCACTGATTCGATTAAACAGGGTCAGGATGTCGTTGGCAATCGTACGCGCGTGCGTGTGGTGAAAAACAAAGTTGCACCGCCTTTCAAAACAGCCGAATTTGATATCATGTATAGCGAGGGTATATCACGCGAGGGCGGTCTGATTGATTTGGGTTTAGAAATGGGCATCGTCAAGAAGAGTGGGGCGTGGTTTACCGTTGGCGACATTCGTCTTGGGCAAGGCCGCGAGAACGCAAAAGAGTTTTTGCGCCAGAACAGCGATGTGGCGGGTGCTATCGAAGAGCAGATTCGTGGCAATATCGTCACGTTTAAGGGTGGAGAGATCGAGAGTGTGGAGGAGGAAGAGGGTAGCGTGGAAAGCTTTGGTGCGGGGGAATAAGCCGGGGTATACAGCGTTTGCGCACTCTCAGGATGCGCAAACGCCAGTTTATTTTTACTGCTCGTCGGTGAGGGAAAGACGTTCTGCGGTGGTGTGAGTGTTGGTGAGATCAGAGCGTTTCTCGAGGATTTCAGGTAGTTTTTCCTCAAGAGCAGATTGCTCAAGGTGAACAAGGGGTTTTTCGTCGGTAGAGAGTAGTGGCTCTAAGGTGTTGCCAGCAATCAACATTGGTTCTAAGACTTCGGCGGTAGGTGCTAACTCATGCCACCATTTGGCTATCAGGGCTGGGTCAACATCGCCAAGGCTGCTAGGGGTGGCGTGTTGCATAGACCAATCCACAATGGCCTCTTCTAAGGGTGTTTCTGCGCCAGCTTCCTCACTCAATTTCCATTTGTGGTCCATGATGGCAAAATAGGCTTGCATGGGGTTTTGTTCGTTGGTGAGATGGCGACGCAGAAGGAGAATGGTGGGGAGATGATAGTTGGTATACCAATCCTGTGCAGCCTCCTCGATGCTTACCAGATGGTGTTCTCTTTCCCCCATCAGGATCTGATGGCCGAGGATCATATTATAAAAGCGGCGTGCGTATTGGCGTGGGATGGTGATATGCAGTAGCTCATCGATACGGCGTACATACCAGCCGGGCAAGACGGTGGTAAAATGTTGCAAGGTTTGGCCGGTGAGACTAAAGAGGGAATAGCCAGCATCATTTAATGTGCGTAAAAAGCGTTCGATCTGGTAGATGGTGGTAAAATGCGGGGCATTGGCAATGCGTGCGTGTTCGCGGCGTAACCAATGGTAGCGGCGTACAAAGTATTGAAAGTCTGTTTCGCTGAGCAATTGAGTCTCTTCTGGTAGGTTGCGGGCCTGGCGCATATCTTCGGCTTGCCAGGAGAGTGATTCGCCAAAAGAAGCGAGGTCTTGCTCACGTAATCCTTCACTGACAGGGGTTGGAAAAAGTTCTGTTGTTTCGGCATCGGCCATAATGGCGAGAATGTGGCGGCCATCGATGCGAATCAGAACATTGGCCAGCGAGGGATCACCCCAATAAACACCATGCTCGTGCAGTTCAACCATCAAGACCGCAATGGCTGCTAGCAGACGTTGCTTGGTGCGTTTGGCGAAAGGGATGCGGTAGAGTAACACATGAGGAATGACACGTGGTGCGAGTCGTGTGATGGTGTAGCCGCGATCTCCGCTGATATATTGTGTCATGCCACCGAGTTGCGGGACGCTGAAAGGGATTGGTGGTGCTGAAACGGTCATACTGCCAATGGCTGTCAGGGTAGGGATACCACGTTGTGTAATCTCATGCAGGTTGCGAATTTCCTTCTCGGCCATGTGTGGAGTTGTTTCTTTGATGGCGTAGCGAACCCCTTCGCATTCCACAAAAACCACGGGGTGACGTGACTCGCCACGTCTGATGAGGAGGAGGGGTGTGCCCTGTTTTTCCCAATCGGCAAGGGGAGTATCCCAGGGCAGACTCTCTAGACGTTTTTGGTCGTCAGTGCTCACGTGAAAGTAAATTTTACTCTTCATCTTACTATGGTAAGCTCCTTCTCTGCTGTGGTATAAGAAAGATGTGGCTATAACGATCATAGCATAGCCGTTGGTGAGAAGCAAATGGCGGCTATTTGTCTGATGGCATAGATGTCTGCTCGGTTCATGACACAAGTACGAATGTTTTCATAGAAGAGAATGGAGCGAGAAAGATGGGGACAGTAACCTTTGGATTTGCCGGCGAGGTGGTTCTGATCACAGGCGGCTCGCGTGGTTTAGGCCTGGAGATTGCGCAGGCATTTGGTGTGGCAGGGGCGACAGTCATTATTACTGCGCGGAGAGAACAATGGCTGTCTGAGGCGAAAAGCGAGTTGGAGGGGCAAGGGATAACAGTGCATGCGTTACTCTGTGATGTTGCAGATAGTACTTCGGTGGAACAATGTGTGCAACAGGCTTACGCGCTGTGTGGCAAAATAGATGTGCTGGTGAACAATGCCGGTTTGACATGGGGCGCACCTGCCGAGCAGATGCCGCTGGACCGTTGGCATCTGGTGATTGAAGCAAATCTTACTGGTACGTTTTTGATGGCGCAGGCTGTGGGGCAGCATATGTTAGAACGCAAAAAAGGTGCGATCGTCAATGTTGCCTCTATTGCGGGTTTGGGTGGCGGGCAACTCAATACAGTTGGTTACAATGCCAGTAAAGCGGCAGTGATTAACTTGACACGTGCGCTGGCGATTGAATGGGCAACACGTGGTGTGCGTGTGAATGCTATCGCCCCGGGTATGTTTCGGACGCGTATGACAGAGGCTATTCTTGAGCGTGCCGAGGCGATTGTGGCCGATACGATTCCGATGAAGCGTATTGGTCAGCAAGGTGAACTTGCCCCTGCGGTACTCTTTTTGGCATCCGAGGCCGCAAGCTATATTACGGGGCAAGTTCTGGCCCTTGATGGTGGCCGCACCGCCCAATAGCATCATGTCCTCTTTGTTTCGCAGAGCGGAGCTATCAACATGACCGTACACAGACGTGAGCATGAGATGCCATCAGTAGATAAGTAGTGATGCGTCAGCCAGCGGCAGCACCAATGTAAGCTGTTATATTGCCATCGTTGTCAGGAGCAAAGAGCATGCCATTGACCACGAGGGGGCTTTGCCAATGCAATCCGCCGATCGTGCCGTGTGCGGAAGCTTGGGTACTGCTCCATAAGACTGTGCCAGTGGTCGGGTCCATGGCTTGCAGGATGCCAACGCTCTGCAAAAACAGTACATTATTGGCAATCAATGGTGAGCTGCCCGTGTCATCAAGATGATAGGCCAGTTGTAGTGTCGTCTGACCACTTGTGTTTGTTATTACTCTGAATGCCGAAAAGCCACAATTGTTTGCCACAAACACCCAGGTTGTGCCGCTGCTATCATTCCATATGCCGGGTTGCGTATCGACATCGCAGGCGTTTGGCAAGTGGATGGTCTGCACCTCGCCACCGACATGGTTTGGTCCGCCCTGCCCAGAAAGATTTTGGAGATTGAGCAGGCGCAAGGC
>DAICZM010000093.1 GCA_027311145.1 Ktedonobacterales bacterium | reverse complement strand
GGTTTGGACTACTACGTCGCACGGTACTATGATGCGCTTGTGGGCTTGTTTCTTTCTGCAGATAACGTACAAGGCAACTTGCAAGGCTTTGATCCGTATACGTATGTGGATGGCAACCCTGAGACATACAATGACCCAACAGGAGAGTTTCTCTTCAATCCCGCCACAGGACAAGGCTATAGGTTATCAGGAGGCACAGCAGCGGGAACTCCGATCACGATCACATCTTTTCAATATATGCCGCCTGCTTCACTGCTAACAGGAACAATACCTCAACAGCATCCTCCTGTTCGGCCTAAACCACAGTCATTCATACAAAAAATTGTTCAGGCTGCAACAAATATTGTCAATCCTGCTTCTCTTTTCCAGTCAGCAGCAGGTGCGTTTCGGAATGGTGTGAAAAACGTATGGAAAGGTTACCTCGCTGCTGCTAAAACAGACCCGGCACATGCCTCTGACACACCTCTGTATCGTTATCTTATAAAACCACTCACCGGCGGCCAAGGAAAGATAACGGTAGATAAAAGATCGCAAACTCTACAAAATGTTATAGATAGAACAGAGGGCATATCACAAACAATTGATATGTTGGGTTTGGGGCTTAACGCGTTAGGCGGTGTCCTGGATGGCATTTCTTCAGGTACAACATATTATCAGGCGCATCCAGGGCAAGGAGTTGCAAGGGCTGTTTGGGTTGGTGTGGCTCATGGAGTTCTATCTACAGCAGGTTCAATCATAGGTGGTATATCTGGCGAGGCAGTAGGTGCTGGAATTGGAGCTGGCATCGGATCCACCCCGGTAGTAACTGATGAGGTTACTACTCCCGCTGGAGCAGTAATTGGAGGAATAGCTGGTGCTGCAGTTGGATCATATGTAGGCAGCGTGGATGGTGACCAGTGGGCCAGTTGGCTAGTAGGTGGCTAGAGCATCCATATATTGTTTGGAATTGAGCCTTTATGAGGAGGAAGGAGCGAGGGAAGATATCTATCACTCCTTCTTCCTTGACTTAGATGAACTGTACAGTTATACTCACCAGAATCAAAGGTTAGCACTAACAATATCTGGTGTTAAGAATCAGAAAAAGGAGATGTCTCTTGGCTTTAGAAGAAGAGATCATAGCACCACAAGGATATCGCTTTACGTCTAAGTTTCACTATCCAAAAACCTTGATAAATACAATTGAATTTTTCACTCCTTTATCTTGGGGGATACCCATTATCCTGGCCGAATGGGGAGTGTTCTTGCCACTTCAGCGAGGACAAGTGACTATCGTGTGCGCGATCATTTTATTCACATCTTTCCTCGGAAGGAGAATGATCCAAAGAGGAGTGAGCCGTTTGCTTGGCTATTCGGTTTCATGGGCATCAATCTTTTCCATTCATATTACCGATTTTATGGCAGATTTCTCTGTTGTGGGCCTTGTAGGAGGAGAATATCGCTCCTATGGGGATGTCTTGCTCATTACTCTTGCTCCTCTGAGTCTCTACATTGCGTTGTTGATCCCTCTGTTGCTCGGACATTGGGGAACGATTGGCAACATGTTCGCCTTTATCCTTCTTGCGGGCCTTTTACCTACCATCGCTGATATCTATTTTGCCTGCTGGCTAGTAACGAAACCGAGAAAAGCCATGTTGTACATACAACGCCGAACGGCATGGCTCTTTGAGCCTCTTTCAGCAGAGCAACGCGCCCAGCAGGCAACAGCGGCACAGAGACCAGAACAAGCGAAGAGGCGCAGGCATAAAAAGGCGCACCATCACTAGAAATTTGTTGCCTCATGAAATGTAATCCGAACATGAAACTGGTCTCTTTTGTACAATTATTATGGTGAAGAAATTTCTTTATCTGGCTTGTAAAGCCACTTTAAGGGTAAATAGCCACCAGGATAATGATACGAAAATGACCAGTTTCATGTTCGGATTTACACATGAAAACCTTTAAGCTCGCTCGTCACGAAGCTCAATTTGGTACTGCTGAATTTGCTGCTGATAGCGGTTCTGGATGAGAAAAAATAGCGAAATCGGTAAGGAGAGATAGTAGGGAGAAAGCCAGCGAGAGAAACAAGCAATGCGTCCCGTGCGCTCAAGCTGGTGTGCAAGGCTTTTTCTGATGAACGGTGCTTGACGCAGCAAGAGGGCTTCGGTATGTGCTATTGAGGGGATAATCTCCAGCGAGAAATGACGCTTTCCCCTCACGCAAATAGCCGCGATTTCCTCCCATTGGATGTCTATCCGCTTCGCAAATGGATTGGGGCGAAGAGAAAATATCTGCTCATTTATCGTGAGGAGAGCACCCCACGTACGTTGAAGCACTGTCAAGAAAAGAACGTAACTCGCAGCACCAAGCCCTCCCCAAATAGAGAGGTCATGGTGTCCTTTGATCATTAAGAACAGGCAAGTGAACTCTATAAGGAGTCCTGAAGCTATAAAAAGCAGCAGTCTTTTTCTTCCTCCCCCAAAAAATTGCGGATAGATATTCACCTCTTGCTCATCTTCCAGACCAACAAAAAATCTCGTACTCATAAGGATATCATCTTTCGCTTTTCAAGAAACTGTTTCGCTTGTCTTCCTCTACAAGTGCTCTCCGCTGTTTCTATGTACCAAGAGAAACACCAATAGGGTATAACCATAAAGGCAACCAGTGTAAATATCGGCTTCATTCTTCCCCAGGCCCTGCCTGGTCCACTTTTGAGATGATAGGCCATGGTGCATATGATCTGTTCGACCATTCTATGTCCTTGCTTCGTCAGTGATGGCAAGGGAAAACGTCATTTTATGAGGTTATTTTAGTCGCTTTCGCCACAAAAAGCAAACGAGTTCTGTTACCGATTGTGCAACAAAACCGTTGGTTTTCTCAGACTGGTCAGCGCTACATGGAGTCAGAATGCTCGTGGTAGAAAAATCCAAAGAAGGTAATCAGAATGTTTCTTCTCAAGAAAAGTACTTTTCAGGATGCAACTCCCTCTCAGCTTCCATACACATTCCAGCGTATTTTCTTCGCGCTGTGTCTCGTCCTCGGGCCGCTCCTGATTTCGATTCTTCTCGCACTGCCGGCACTTTCATTGGGGCTTATTGGCGTAGGTACGTTAACCTTTTTCCTCTTGATCTTCGGCTTTCTCGGGATGACACAACTGTCAATGCCGCGTAGTCCCTGGTTAGCGACAATCGGAGGCTTCCTCTCGCTCGTGGGTTTTGTCGGCTATGCATTAATTGTCATGTGGCAAATTGAGCTTTCCTATCACAGCAATCTGCTGGGCGGCGGAAAGTTGCTGACGACGCTCTACGACCAGATCAATACTGATCCTGTGCAAATTGTTCTACTCTTGGCTTTTATTGTTGGCCATCTGTTTGGTCCGTTGCTCCTGGGGATTGCGCTGGTGCGCACGAAGCTCGTACCAACATGGGTGATGTGGGCATTGATCATTCGCATCCTGTTGCAGGCCATTGGTTTCAAGTTGAACATCGGATTAACGATGGAAATTTATACCTACGCCTTGCTCTGCCTCGCGAATATCCCTGTTGCGTTAGCGGTGCTGAAATCGAGGAACACATCTGAAGCGTGATGAGATTATCGGGAATGTTTTCTGGGAGAAAAGTCAGCCATCCTCGATAACGATTGTTCAGCAGCGTTGGCTTTCTTAAAATCGGTCGTTTCACGAGTCGCAAAAGCGTCCGTTTTTTGCGACACATAGCTCTGCTTATCCTGTCTCGAAGTACACCAGCCCTACGAGCACACAGTTTCCTCTTGACGAATCTCAAAAGTCATCTCATAATCAGAATCTCAAAAGTGAGACGGTTGACGGCAAGCATGAGACAAAAGGAAGAGTTTATGAAAATTGGGTACGTGCGCGTCTCCAAACAGGAGCAAAATGAGGAGTTGCAGATCGATGCGCTCAAATCTGCAGGGTGCGAGAAATGGTTTGTGGACAAAATCTCAGGATCAAAAGCAGAGCGCAAAGGACTCAGCGAAGCCTTGGTGTATCTGCGACCAGGAGACATCTTTGTCGTCTGGAAACTGGATCGGGCAGGATGCTCGCTTCCACATCTGATCGAGTTACTCAAAGGTCTCCAAAAGCGAGACATTGAATTTCTCAGCCTGACCGAACAGATTGATACGACGACTCCAAGCGGCAAGCTCATCTTTCATCTGATGGGAGCACTGGCCGAGTTTGAGCGTGACCTTATTCGGGAGCGGACCAATGCGGGGTTAGCGGCAGCCAGAGCCAAGGGGCGTGTTGGTGGGAGGCCACGCAAGCTCAAAACGAACGGAAAAGTGGCTCTGGCTCGGCAAATGTTTGCCGATCAAAGCCATTCTGTCTCAGAAATCTGTGCAGCTCTCGGGATCTCTCGTGCCACCTTGTATCGCTATGTCAAAGAGGCGAAATCAGCAGAGTAATTACCAAAAAATCAGCAGCTTAATCTCAAAGTTTACAGCATTCGGTTTCCTGTACCAGTATGCCGATCCTGTCCACTTCACTCCCAATGCACACCCAGTGCAGCAAAAGTGCTTCTGCGCCCTGATAAACAAAGCTATCAGGCACTTCAAGAAAACCGTAAACGCCAAGAAACACCGGAATTTCGAGTACTCTATGCGAAACGAGCAGGAGTCGAGGGCACTGTTGCTCAAGCAGTACGAACCTGTGAGATACGAAGATCACGCTATATTGGGCAGAAAAAGCTGAATCTCCAGGCATTTCTCACTGCTACATCTATGAATGTACTTCGAGCTTGTCATTGGGTAGGAGAAGAAAAGCATGCAATTGCTCTTTCTTCTCGCTTTGCGAAGCTGATTGCTTTTGTTCAGCACGCTTCTGCGGCTTAGCTTCTGGCAATTCGCCAACAATATCTGAGTGAGGGAGTACCAGTTCCTGCAAAAGCGGGTACAACATCTTGGGCAAGCCAGCTCTGAGCTGCGGACCGAGTAGGTTTTACCCACCGTTCGGGTTTGCAGGGCAAAAAGAAACACCTACCGATTTGGTAGGTGTTTCTTTGACGCAGTTGCTTCGCCGTCACCCTTTCGGCCGATGTAGAGCAGATGTCGCGAGGCCCCCACGGTCGTCTCGTCGGAGCTTACTTCTTCTAGCAGGTCGAGCCACAGCTCGCGTCGGGGTGCTTGGAGCTGGTTGTAGCTCTCATCGTCGGCTGAGCTCGCCGGCTCGACGCCAGCGAGCACGACGGTCTGGAAGCCGAGCGCCTCGTGCAGTGGCCTGATCTCCGAGACGCGAGCAAAGTACCCCCGAAAGCCGCCTCTGGGCAGATCGTCTGGACGCCTCCCACGGTCCAGCAGGGAGCGCACTTCCTCTCCACGCTCGATCCACTCCGGCATTCTCCTCATCAAGTCGCCCAGGACGCCCAGTCGCGAGAGGTGTGTGGAAAACAGCAGACCCCCGCTGCGGAGACGCTCTGCCGCCTGGCGAACGGCTTGCCGTCGGTCCTCCTCGAAAACCAGGTGATACAGAGGCCCCATTATCAGCACCGCGTCGAAGGCCGTGGTCGGCACCGCATGCAGGTCTCGTGCGTCAGCCACGACCAACTGCGCCTGTCCGTGCAGGTACTCTGCCTCGAGCCGGAGCTTACATCGTTCCAGCAGGGCCGCTGATAGATCGACCGCCGTGACGCAATAGCCGCGTTGGCACAGAGCGAGCGTGTACCTTCCCGTCCCGGCTCCGATCTCAAGTATGGAACCTGCGGGCGGCAGGTACCGTGTCAGATAGCGCCACGTGAGGTCGTACTCGAGCTGATGCAAGACGAGCCGCGCGTCCTCGTCCGCCACGCCGCGGTCGTAGGAGGCTGCGATGTCGCTGATATCGTCTGTCACGCTTCTGTCTCCTTTTACAACTCTCAGAAGAAGTATACCTGATGTGGAGCGGTTTTCCCATGCGACTTTGCACCAGCGCTCATGATTGGTGTAGAAGAGTCATTCTAGAAACTGAGTGCTTGACAAGTTACACACCAGGCTCTAAGCTTGGTGTGTAACATCTGTGTAACTCCTGCGGCAGCAGGAAGGAACGTGAACTATGACGCGTCGCATCCCCATCGTCCGCAATGGGACCTTGCATGAGGACGCGGAGGAGGCAACGTCTCTCGAGGCCATTGTGGTGGAGTCGGTCGCCTGGTATGCTTGGTTGGAGCGTCACCGCTCGTTTCGCTTCGAGTGCCCGGCCAGTCCCTTTACGGCACGCAAGGAACAACGCCCAGGAGGCTGGTACTGGTATGCCTACCGACGGCAGGCGGGAAGACTGCAAACCGCTTACCTCGGCAGATCCGCAGAACTGTCGGTCACACGACTGGAGGTGATTGCCGCTGCGTTGGCGGAAGGAATCGACACGCGAGGCGGGCAAGTGCTTGCACGTGCTCAGGTGCCAGCCCTTCACGCTCCTCTCCTCCAGGAGGCGGGAACTGAACTCCGCCTGCGCCATAACCTGCCACGGCCACTCACCTCGCTGATGGGACGCGAGCAGGAGGTGGCAGCAGCCGGAGCGCTCTTGCGGCGTCCCGAAGTGCGCTTGTTAAGCATGGTGGGCACAGCAGGCGTGGGCAAGACCCGCCTGGCCCTCCAGGTGGCCACCGACCTGCTAGATGACTTTGCTGATGGCGTCCTTTTTGTGGCCCTCGCGCCTCTTCGCGACCCGGATCTCGTACTCTCCACGGTGGCCCAGGCCCTCGGGCTGAGAATCATAGGAGACCAATCCTTCCTTGATCAGCTGAAGACACACCTGCGCGACAAGCAGTGCTTACTGCTGCTCGACAACTTTGAACAGGTTATCGAATCTGCACCGCACCTCTCGGGCCTCCTGGAAGCCTGTCAGGGCGTGAAGTTGCTGGTCACCAGCCGCGAAGTCTTGCACCTGCGCGCTGAGCACCAGTTCAGCGTCCCGCCCCTCGCGCTGCCAGACCGCAAGCGACCCCCGGATGAGCTGGCGCTTGCACACGTTGCAGCGGTGGAACTGTTCCTCCAACGAGCAGAGGCGATCAGATCCGATTTTCAAATGACGCCGGGCAACGCTGCGGCCATCGCCGAGGTGTGTATTCGCCTGGATGGGTTGCCGCTGGCCATTGAACTGGCGGCGGCTCGCATCAAAGTATTCACACCACACGCGCTGCTCGCTCGCCTGGATCGCCGCTTGCAGGTCTTGACGGGGGGCGCACGCGACCTGCCTGAGCGACAGCGGACCCTGCGCACCACCATCGAGTGGAGCTACGAGTTGCTGCCTGCGGAGGAACAGCGCCTCTTCCGGTGCCTCGCGGTCTTCGTGGGCGGTTGCCTCCTCGAGGCGGTCGAGGCCGTGTCCAGTGCAGCCGGCGACAGTGACGGCAACGTGTTGGAGGGGATGGCCTCTCTTGTGGACAAGAGCCTGCTGCAACCAATCGGGCGCGATGGCGAGGAGCCACGCTTCGTGATGCTGGAGACCATCCGCGAGTATGGGTTGGAGGCTCTCGCAACGAGCGGGGAGATGGAGGCAATCAGACAGGTGCATGCGGTATACTATCTGCGACTTTCGCAGGAAGCCGAGCCCGAACTAGATGGCCCGCAGCAGACCGTGTGGTTGGAGCGGTTGGAGCGGGAGCATGGCAACCTGCGAGCCGCCCTGCGCTGGTGGCTCGAGCGAGGCGAAGCCGAGCAGGGCACAGGCGATGGTAGGGAGATGGCCTTGCGGTTAGCCGGAGCGCTGCAGTGGTTCTGGCAAGTGCGTGGTCATTTCAATGAAGGGCGGACCTTCTTGGAGCAGGCACTGACGGGAAGCAAGGAAGTCGCATCACCCGTGCGGGCGAAAACACTTTTCGCTGCTGCTCAATTGGCTCATTTCCAGGGCGACGACGGCTGGGCAGAAGCACTGTTGGAGGAGAGCCTGACGTTGTACAGAGAACTTCAAGACGTGGCAGGTGTGGCTTTCTCCCTGCATATTTTGGGCAGGGTGGCCAGGACGAAAGGCAACCTTGTCGCGGCACGCTCGTTGTTCGAAGAGGCCTTGGCTCTCTGGGAGGAGGTGGGTGACAAGAAGCAGATCGCCTACTCGCTTGAAAACTTGGCACTGCTCGAGAGCCGCCAGGGCAAGTACACCAGAGGGCGTGCCTTGTGCGAGGAGAGTTTGGCCATACAGAGAGAACTAGGGAACAAGGTGGGCATTTCTGATGTGCTCCTCCAGTTGGCCTGGATAATTTTTCTTTCTCAGGGCCACCTTGCAACCGTACGCTCTCTGGTCAGGGAAAGCCTTGCTCTCTCCAGAGAGGTGGGCGACAAGCGGGGGATTGCTGACTGTTGCTACCTCTCAGGGCATATAGCCCTCGGCCAGGATGATGCCTCTACAGCACGTGCATTAGCGGAGGAGGGCTTGCTGCTCTATAAGGAGGTGGGAGATCGACAGAGTATTGCCCAAATGCTCTCCCTTTTAGGGCGGACGGTCGCTGTCCAAGATGACTACACAGCGGCACGTGCTTTGTTCGAGGAGAGCCTATCTGTAGCGAGGGAGATAGGCGACAAGCTGAACAGCACGTTCTACCTAGAAGGATTGGCGAGCGTGGTAGCAGTCCAGGGAGAATCCTCTTGGGCCGCACGGCTCTGGGGTGCTGCGGAATCCTTGCGCAAGACGATGGCGACTCCTATTCCTCCGGTCGATCGCCTCATCTATGAGCGGTCAGTTGCGGCCGCCTGTGCCCACCTTGGAGAGAAAGCTTTTGCCGCCGCCTGGGCCGAGGGAAGCACCATGGCACCAGAGCAGGTGCTTGCAGCAGAGGGGATGGTGTCTATATCTACAGCAGGATCATCCTCCGTTACACGCCCTCAGAAAGCCCCGATTGCTCCTAACGGACTGACTTCGCGCGAGCTGGAGGTGCTGCGCCTCCTGGCCCAGGGCCTGACCAGCGCGCAGGTGGCCGAGCGGCTCGTCATCGGTCTGGTCACGGTCAATTCCCATGTGCGCTCGATCTACAGCAAGCTGGGTGTCACCTCACGTAGTGCCGCGACCCGCTATGCCATCGAACACCAATTAGTGTGAGACTTCCCCACGCTGCAAGCACGATCCCTTCCCTGCCACGACTGTGCTCATCGCCGTTGTCAATGCGCATTCCCTCGTTCATCACACCCATCCTCTCCCGATTATCTCATTCTCCTCAGTTCTGAGGAGCCAGCTCCTACCTCTTCCTCGCCAAATTCCTCAGTTTTGACGACGCATTCTGAGCCATCATGCGCTAGACTTATGAGCAGAAAGGCAGCATGCGATCGAGATAGACGAGACCGGGGGAGTAAACCATCATGGAAGAACGCATCGGCGAAGCCTTCGCAGGCAATGAGCTGCTCACCATCATCGGCAAGCGGCTGCAGCCGGGAAAGGCCGCTCCCGATTTCTCCCTGGATTACCTGGATCTCGTGGATCTGGCCGTGCGCACGGTCGGCCTGGCTGATTCAGCAGGGATGGTGCGCTTGCTGAGCGTCGTCAACAGCCTGAACAACCCACTCTGCCAGCGTGTGACGCACCAGTGGGAGGACCTCAGTGCAGACCTGCCAGTACATGCCTGCATCTCTACCATTAGCGTGGATCCCCCACAGATGCAAGCGAGCTTCCAGGAGAGCGCAGGGGTGCTGCATCAGGCGCTCTCGACCTCTCGCAGCGCACAATTCGGGCAGGACTACGGCATCTGGCTTGCGGAGTGGCGGCAGCTCGCACGAGCTGTCTTCGTGATTGATCGTCGCGACTGCATCGTCTATGCTGAGTACATTGCCGATCAGCAACGCGAACCGGAGTATGACGCGGCCATGGAAGCGGTCCATCAAGCCGCTATGGAATGACTACTGGGATGAGAAGGAGAGCTCACCCAGCATGATAACTCAGAAGGAGGTGTACCCATTGTTAAACGTCAACTAAATAGGCTCATCCTCGAAAAAAGTGAGCCCGCTTGCTTACGATTGAGCAAATAACCCCCGCTAGGGTTGCGCTTCGCTTTCCTCCCCTGCCGGTTCGGACACTCTTGTCCATGAGGAGCATACCCATGAAAGAACGTGCGAAATTGGCAGCCACACCTGCGACCTGTTGCACTTGTTGGGTTTTGTGAAGATACTAGTGGTTGGTAGCCTCTCTTTTCAAGTATCTGGTCGTTTTTCTGTCACCTCCGGTTGGTTCACTTCGTTTCGTGAGCCAAACATTCTCAAGCAATTCAACTTATTGGCAGACGTTCAGAAAGGAGTCGACGCATGTACGCACGCGTGATCACAGCGCAGTATCAGCCAGGCAAAGTGGACGAAGCAATCCAGCGTTACCATGAGATGATCCTGCCCGAAGCCAGGCAGCACAAAGGCTTCACAGGGGCAATGTACCTGGTAGACCGCAGTTCAGACCAGGCCATCGGAATCTCACTGTGGCAGACCGAAGCTGACCTACAGGCCAGCGAGGAACGCATGGCCGCCCTGGGGGCGGAGATGGCCAAAGTCACCTCCCTCGCAGGCGCGCCTCGCCGCGAAATGTTTGAGGTCGTTTACCAAGAGTAACCGCCTCAGGCCTACTGCGACGCCAGGCATGACCATGCGCCAAAGCTTGATTGACAGACCTTTCTCTGTGAGGCGAGGAACTCGGCAGCAGTTCACTACCGAGTTCTGTTTGCAATAGATGCGCGTTGTTTGAGAAGACAGGGTGGGGATCAAGCAGCATAGTTTTCGGGCTCATCCTGAACAAAGTGAGTCTGCTTGCTTGTGGTCGAGAAGAGTATCAGCAAGGGGAGAAAGAGGAACAGCCGAGCAGGTCAGGGAGAGGGAGAAGAGAGCAGTTAGGCGCGACACAGGACGTGCAGGCGTAAGAGGTCAAAATTGGCGCGGCCGAACATCAGTCGCTTTTGCAGTTTTAAGCAGTTGACCTGCGCTTCCACGGGGCCATTGCTCCACTCCGAAGTGAACGTGGCGCGCACAGCGGCGTAATCGCGACGGATGCCCTGGGCAAAGCTTTTGAGTTCCTTGATCCCACTGTGTTCAGCGTGTGCAAGCCAGTCATCTAGGTCAGTGTCTTGATGCTCAGCCAGCATGGTCACAAACGTTTGCGTGAGCTGATAGGCGGTGTCGAGGTCACTATGCGCTGCACGTATCTGCTCTACCTGCCCTCGTTGCTGCTCATCCAGCTTCACCGCTTGACTCACATACAGCCAGGAGGCTCGTGTTGGAGACAGGCGGGGTTTGATGCTGGGGTTGGCAGTTGGATCAACCGGGCCACTGACTTTGGCACCATCAGCATCCAGCGTCAGACTTGTCGCGTTTCCTGCGGCCTGATGGCGCTGCCGCAGGCTGGCCATGAAGAGGCGAAACAGGGCCTGCGAGCCGGTGTAGCCAAGTGCTTTCACCTCAGCGTAGAGCTGGGAGCCATTCCAGCAGCCCGTCTTCCAGCGGTCGAGGAGGTAAGGTTTGTAGGGATCAAGGAGACTTCCTCGATAGGGGGCGTACTTCGCTCTGGAAAAGATTCTGCCGTGAGAAAGCGATGCACCGTGTTGCGGGACAGTTTGAGGCGACGAGCAATCGCTCGCTCAGAGAAGGCTTGCTGATGGAGCGCTCGCACGTCCTCAAAGCGAGAGACGCGATTGGCGCGGGAGACCAGGCCCCGAGACGGGACAGCCATCTGGCTGGTCTGTCCAGCAGAAGGCTGGCGCGGCTCTTTCGAGATCGACCGCCACTGCTTCTCAGGCTCGCCTGGGTTCGGCACTGCTGGGAGCGCGCTCTTCTGCAGTTTGCCTGGTGCCCGCAGAGAAATGCCATCGGAGGAGACCTCTTCCACTTCCGGTAACACTTTCTGCTTGCGTGCCATCAGCTCTTTGAGACCTTCACGCAGGTTTTTTACCAGGTGAAATTTGTCCGCGATCTGCTTCGCCTGCAGAGTGCCTTTTCTGGCAGCGGCGGCATACTCTCCTCCCCAGTCGCGACTGATGACTTCGACTTCTGGATGGGTCTGCAACCAAGCGGTAAGCGTTTCCTCCTTGCGGTCGGCAAGCAACTCGATCGGCTTGCGAAGCGCGAAGTCAACCAACAGCGTCCCGTCGGTCTGGCCCTTTTTCCAGGCCCAATCGTCTACCCCTAGAATGCGTACCGATGTTGGGGGTGGGCAGGCGACTGCGCGTAAGCGCCGCAGCAGCGTCTGAGCCGAAACCCGCATCCCGAGCGAAGGTGCCAGCCGTTCGCTCACCTGGGCACTGGTGGCCAACCCGAGGGCGACCAGCGCCTCGCGCAGCCGATTGGTCATGCGCGCATACGACTGCACCAGTTCTGCAAGGCGTTCGGTGAAGATCTTCTGCGAACAGGGCGGCGTGCCACACACGAATTTGCGGACGCACAGCGCTAAGATCATCCGCTGGCCACAGCAGGGCAGGTCGGCAACGGTTCTCGTGTAGTGCCCATGAACGCGCTGCGAAGCGCACCCACAGCGAGGGCAGAGCGATTGGAAATGCTCACAGGCCACATGCACCACGACGCCGGTGGTCGTTGCATCAACCGAGGTGATCGCAAGACCGTCAGGGAGAGGGAAAAATGGCGAAATGCTAGCCATCTGGCACATCGATGCGGTACTCCTCGCGACGTAATAACACCACAAGTCATTGATGAGAGTCTATCAAAAAATGGGGGGGATGTCCAAGCAAGCAGGCTCACTTAATTTGGGGAAGAGCCGTTCTAATTATCGTTCACCACTGGCAGGCGTGATTGATGCCTACTCGCGCAAGCTGGTTGGATGGGCCATG
>DAICZM010000092.1 GCA_027311145.1 Ktedonobacterales bacterium | reverse complement strand
CTCAAAACAAGCACGCGTTCTGACGGTGTGATGCATCTGTGAGACACATCGAGCAGCTACCCGGCATAAAAACCACTGTATGTGTGTTTTCATCAGCAGATATACAAATTTTCGTGGAAAAGCGAGGACGAAATCATGGCCGAGAAACCTGATATCTATGGCGTTATCATTATTGGCTCTGGCCCGGCGGGCTATACCGCTGCGATCTATGCAGCACGCGCAAACCTGTCAGTAGTGATGTTACAAGGCTATCAAACTGGCGGTCAACTGATGCTGACCAGCGAAGTCGAAAACTATCCCGGCTTCGAAGAAGGCATCATGGGGCCGGAAATGATGAATAAATTTGAGCAGCAGGCTAGCCGTTTTGGAACGGTGATGGTTCCTGAAGATGTGATCGAGATCGACTTCAATGTGCGCCCATTTGTGGTAAGGACCGATTCCAGCGAATATCGTGCCCGTGCCATCATTATCTCAACAGGAGCCAGCGCACGCTGGTTAGACCTGCCCAATGAGAAACGCCTACAAGGACGCGGCGTCAGCGCATGCGCAACCTGTGACGGTTTCTTCTTCAAAAACAAGGAAGTGGTTGTCATCGGTGGCGGTGATACCGCCATGGAAGAAGCGAGTTTCCTCACACGCTACGCAAACCATGTGACGATCATCCATCGCCGCGACACGTTCCGCGCCAGCAAAATCATGCAAGAGCGTGTGCATAAAAATCCCAAGATTAGCGTCCTGATGGATAGCGATGTCATCGATGTCTTGGGTGAGGACGCGGTTACAGGCGTGCGTTTGCGCAACACACACACAGGCGCAGAAACTACCCTGCCTACTCAGGGCGTCTTCCTGGCAATTGGCCATCAGCCTAATACGCTCCTGTTCAAAGGCATCATCCACATGGATCACGCAGGCTATATCGTGCCCGTCAAGCATACGATGACGAATATCCCTGGCGTCTTCGCGGCTGGCGATGTGACCGATCACCGCTATCGACAGGCCATCACTGCGGCGGGCGATGGCTGTCGGGCCGCCATCGACCTAGAACGCTGGCTGGAGAGCCAGGGTGAAGATGTCGGTATAGAAAACTGGAATTAAATAACCTGCCACGCACACAGGCCCTTCTGATTATTTACAGCAAGGTCTGTTTTGTTTTAGATACTTGTCAGAACGAGACCACATCAGTATAATGTACACAGCATCTTTTTATGACAGGAACCCATGTACGACCTTCCCACTATTTTTCTGAGAAAGGCTACGCACTATGGAGATAACTGATCAGCCGGGGGGCACTGTCGCCAGTTCCGGTCTCACTGGCGCAGAGAAGCGTCCCCTATCCCTGTTTGGCATCGTCAATCTCAACCTCTTCTGGCTCGCCAACAATTTCCATTGGCAAGCATTACTCGCCGTCGTTATTCCCAGCATGGTGGCCCATTTTCTTGATCCCGCTAACAAAAGTATCAATCTCGCCATTGTCGTCAGTGGCGGCACATTCGTTGCGTTTATTGTCAACCCACTTGTTGGCACAATCTCTGACTATACGAGATTTCGTATGGGTCGCCGTCGCCCGTTTATGCTTATCGGCACGTTCCTCAATATTCTCGTGCTGCTACTTTTCGCCGTTTCACCACTCTGGTTTCCGCCCACCGCTTTACTCTTCACCTTCGCCCTCCTCTTCCTCTTGCTACAATTTAGCAACAATTTGGCCAATTCGCCCTGGAGTGCCATTATTGCTGACAATGTGCCACAGAAACAGCGAGGGCTGGCATCCGGCTTCTATGGTCTCTGCACACTCATCGGCACCATCCTTGGCTCCATACTCGCTGGCATCGTGCTAGGGGCAGGCGTCACCTCCGGCAATATAGCAATTTACCGCAATGCGGTGGTCGAGATATTCGTCATCATCGCCGCTGTACAGATCGTTTTTGTCGCCTATACCGTAATTATGGTTAAAGAAGAGCCACTCCCTCCCGCAAAGTACATTACATTAAACATCAGCACCTTGCTGAAGCGTTTCTTTTTCAAACCGTCTGATTATCCCGACATTTCGTGGGTCCTGCTGGGACGCTTTCTTGTTACCATGGGCATCTGGAGTGTTTACTACTTTCTAACCTACTACTTCAGCGATGTACTCGGCGGTAAAGGCGTGCGCACCATCCTTCTCAATACACCCTTTACAGGCGAACAATTCAATGGCGCACTCTTTCAACCGGCTGTCATTCTGCTTGCTCTCCCGACCTCCATACTCGCCGGTTGGGCCTCCGACCACTGGGGCCGCAAACGCCTGGTCTACCTCTCCGGTGCAATGATGGCTCTGGTATGCGCGATTTTTATTCTTTTCCAGAATCAATATGCAGCTCTGCTCGCAGGAGCTTTTTTTGGCATCGGTTATGGTGCCTATACCAGCGTTGACTGGGCCTTAACAACCGATGTGCTACCACCCACAGATGAAGCAGGCAAGTTTATGGGCATCTGGTCAGCGATGGGCATCTTACCTCAGGTCATCGGCCTGCTCATTGGCGGCATTCTCCTACAAGTCCTAAAAAGCATGCCCAACAATTTTGGCTATACCTCGCTCTTCATTTTAACAATCATTTACCTCACGTTGGGCACAATCGTCATCAAACAGGTTAAAGGCACACGCTAATATCCTACAAAAAACGCAGAAAAGATGCCGTTTTCTCCAATATCGACAGCATGGTATCTTTTCTGCCCCTACTTAAAATCCTGAGAAAATCTTTAGAAAAAACTTTCCTCTCCATACACCTTCTTGACTCATCATGCATTATGCTCTTTTCTAGAGAAACAGATAGGTATCACCGTCAGCACACGCAGCAAGCTGGAAGCTGCAATGGGAGGCTATATGAAAGCAGTACGTTTTCTTCTACCATTTACACACGGAATTAACATTCAAGCTATCGAGCAAGTTATGCGCTTAGCACAGAGTCGTAATGCCACTATCGTATGTGCCTCACTTATCCCACTACCAGTGAAGCATCCCAAACAGGGCGCACGGCTCGAACATATTCAGCAGGCACGAGACATGCAGCGCACAATGATAAAGCTAGCCCAACGCTACCACATCACGCTTGAAATGCACGAGTGTTTCTCAAGCACGATCGTGAAGAGCATCATTGAGCTGACTGCATCCTTGCATTGTGAGAGCGTCGTTCTCGTATTACGCGATCAGAAAGCCCTCTTGCTCCGTACAGCAGACACACAACAATTACTTAAGGAACATGAGGCTCCCTTCTTTATCATCCATCTCCCCCCAAAACAAAGCCTACTCTCCATATTGTTTGCAATGCCGTCTACTCACCAGGAAATCATTCAGGTCCAATGGTACTGCAAAAAGATGGGAAAGCAGTGCATAGCGGAGCAGGGGCAAGAGCAAAAACAAAATATGTATATTCGAGCATAATAGCGCAAAGAAACGTCTCCATCCTTGTATCTTTTGGATGGAGACGCTTCTTCGCGCTATTGACAGCCACGCACTTCTCGCGCCTGTTTTCAAGACAAGGCAGGCTTTGGTTGTGATTACTGGATGGATCCTTCGTAAATCCCCATCACAGTATCCAGGAATTTGAGTGAGACATCCTTCTTACGCTGGAAAGAGTTGCGCCCAATGATGGAACCAAAACCGCCGCCGTCACGAATAGCACGAATCTCGCTGAAGACCTGCTCATCGCTGACCGTAGCACCACCAGAGAAGATCACGATACGCCGCCCATCAAAAGAGCTTTGCACAACATGGCGCACACGCTCAGCCAGCGTCGCTATAGGAATTTCATACTTCTGGTAGACCTTCTGGGCCTCTGGTTGCTCGACATACGCACTTGGCAACTTCACCTTGATGATATGCGCCCCTAGTTGAGCGGCAATCTGAGCGGCATAGGCCACCACATCCATCGCCGTCTCGCCCTCTTTGCTCACACTTGTGCCACGTGGATAAGACCAGACAACGACAGCCAAGCCTGCCGCCTTCGCTTCATCCGCCATCTCGCGCAACTGCTCATACATCATATTGCGCTCAGTCGAGCCAGGATAAATGGTGAAACCTACCGCCGAACAACCCAAACGCAATGCATCACCCACACTTGCTGTAATCGCGGAAATAGGGTCCTTCTCGTTATTCAGTGTGTCGTGATTGTTGCATTTTAAGATCAACGGGACATCACCCTCAAAACCAACAAGACCAGCCTCTAACGAGCCAAGGGGAGCGGCATAGGCATTGCAACCCGCCTCAATCGCTAGCTGGAAGAAATAGCGTGGGTCATAACCAGCAGGGTTGGGAGCAAAGCTACGCGCCGGCCCATGCTCAAAGCCTTGATCTACTGGCAAAATGACCATCTTTCCTGTTCCGCCCAACCGTCCATGATTGAGCATACGGGCCAAATTTGCACGCACACCGGGATTTTCGCTGGCATACCAGCTCAAAATTTCTCGAATACGATCATTCATTTTTTTGTTCCCTCTCACCATGAAATGATACTTCCGCTTACCGCGTAGAACGTCCTTATTGTATCACTTAATACTGTCAAACCCAAACCAACCATGTTGTTAGGCCTTGCTTCTTCGCTCACGTCCCATCTCTCATCATCAATAGAGGCACAGACATAATAGAGCATAATAGAGCGTTTCTATTAGTATACACGCAAAACTAGCAGAGAACAGAGAAACTTCAGCAAGCGGCATGTGATAAATAAAACGACTTCAGCTTGTACATCTACACTCTACAACTCAGCCATTGTTACTTCAGACACATTGATACGTTTATATGCGTGAAGAGATAAAATATGGCTCGGCAACACACTTTCTCTATGGTTATGATGCGCGACTTTTTGGCTGAATGATATTCATCTATCTTGCAAAGGGAGAACATTTTATGGGTGGAAGTAGTTTTGATCTGATTACTGAGGAATTATTCCGACAAAAACGTGTCCTGGATCAGATGAAAGAAGAAAACCTGGCTTTGCATCGCCAGATCACTCATCTGCTCAACGGCCATGGCATCCTTGTGGAGATATGTGGAACGCGCTTTGCGCTGGTAGGAACACTCGATAGTTCTACTTCACGGGTAGTATATGCGCTGGAACCAGTCATGCTGGATACCATACCTGACCAAACTGATGCGCCTGAAATCACCAATATGCCGCCAACCGAATTACACGAAACAGCTATTGCGAAAAACCAGGAAACACCGCCATCAGAGGTCGATGCCCAGACATTAACACACGATGCCGTAGAGCCGATGCCAACCTTTCTGGAAGAACTCATGCTTGATGAATTCACAACGGCTACAACCCAACAGCACCCAGTCTGGGTTCCTACAGAGCAGAAACCCCCAGCCGCAAAAGTCGATATCAACGACGAAGAAGCCAAAAAAGCTGCCCTTCGCCGCGAACTCATCGGCAGTTTCTTGCTGGAGTAACGGTACTCCAGCAAGCACCTCTTCTCCTATATACCCCTCTTTTCAAGCTGCCTGCAAACATCCTCAACACACAGCCACCACAACCTTACCCTTTCTCCTTCCATTCTTCGTCTTTCTTCAGAAGCATCCAACAACCAACAGATGAATGAACAAGCAATCCGCCATAGTTCACATCATAGAATAGGGGGATGTACAGGGACGTGTTACCAGACATTGATAAACAAATCACCATACACCGAGGTTGTGTGTAATGAATGAATACCATGAGCAAGAGCGCAATCATCAGAGCAAAGCGGAGGAACAGCAACCACCACAGTTCGGTTTCGATCACGCACTTGAAACCCACATAGCACACGTCCTACATGAACAAGCCGAACAGATACACCTGACACCCGCTATGCGCAGACGCTTTCTTCAACATCTTCCCACGCACCCGATGTCCACAAGACCCAAAAGAATGTTTGCCCCACTTATTGCACTGACCGCCGCCGCTCTATTTACGCTGCTCCTCAGTTTATACGCGACGCAATTGCTCTCTCCTCCGCATGCTCCTATAACAACACTTGTCTATAGGACAGATACCACTCTACTCACACCCAACCTGCTTGCTCAGGACGGCACACTGCTTTCGCTCGATCCTACTGGACAACACCTGGTTTACGCGCCAGCCCACCAGCCAGGCGTGATGTATGTAACCGATATCACCAACCCTATTGCACACAATGTACTGACGATGCGTGATGCTTATAGCGTCGCCTGGTCACCCGATGGGACGTCTCTCGTCACAACAATTTATCCCCTTACCGCCAATGCACCCTTGTTAGCACTTGCCACCATCGGTCACTATATGCACCCATTAGGCAAAAATGCACTGGCGGCAAGCTGGTCACCCACCACCTCACAAGAGATTACCTTTGTGACGCCTGGGCGACCACAAGCGCAGCCGCAACTGTGGATGGTTTCGCCATCTGGCATAGCTCCACATCTACTCGCCAGCATGCCAATCCCTCTGCTGATCCAAAGTCTCAATTGGTCGCCAGATGGGCACACGCTGGCCATCATGGCCACGACTGCCAAGCAGCTCTCTCAGCAAACCCTTGAGGGACCTGGGCGCGCACTCTATCTGATGAATGCTCTGAGCGGGGCTATTCAACAGATTATCGCACCAGGCAATTTTACACTGAGTCATTTCTCCTGGTCGCCCGATAGCCACACACTACTCTACGAGCAGCAACAGATGCAAAGTGGACTGGAGACCACTAGCCTGCGCGCCATCAATGCCGTAACACATCTCACACTTTTTACGCTTCCCGTGCAGGCTCTACTTGGCTTTTCGTGGTCTCCACATAGTTCAGCACTCATTTATAGCGATAACGGCACGTTACATACATACACATTACGCGCTACCCCTATCACATTACCCATCTTGTCAGAGCTGGCTTGCTATCCTTTCTGGCTACCAGATGGACGCATCCTCTACCTGCATATTCACAACGGTGTGGGGCAACTAGCACTCCTACGCCCCAGCACATTACCGTGACCAGCCAACCAGTCACATCCATCACCCAACCTGAAAATCTATGGTCGCCTGGCTAATCTGCGACGAGGCATTCCCCAATAAAATCAGGGTATACGTGGTGTTTCCCTGCGGAAGCTGGAAAATCACATCGCCGCTTCCTCCTGATGAGCCAGCCGCAAAACTCAGCGGGAGCGTGCTATTAATTGTTGGCACACTTGTTGTATTACCCGCTTTTAGCCGTGCATAATCACCCCAATAGGCATTAAAACCATTTGTTGTCGGATTGTCCACACGGAGCGTCACTGTGACATAGAGCATACCACTGTCTGCCTGCTTCCCACCACTACTCAGGCTAATTGTTGCTTTCGTGAGTGTCCAAGTTAGACCATCGTATTGAGTCTGTTTATTGGGAGTACTCGTCTTATCCTGATACTTACTCAAGTCCGCTTTGCCCGTTAGGGGAACATCCATCTGAGTTTCTGTCGTTTGCCCAATACGCAAGACGAGATCACCAACCTTTGTGCTTGTGGAAACTGGAAAATCAACCCAGTTGGAACGCGATGTTGACGCACTTGGAGATGATGGATTCTGCTCACTCAGCGGTACAACGCTTGTACCATCTGGCAACAGCAGACGAAAAACATCACCATAGGCAAAGTTACCGGGTGTCCCTGTTCCTGCCACTTCTTTGAAATCCAGGCGCACAACGCCCGCAGGCGAGCTATTTGAGTCATCAACAAAAGCCAATCCCTGTTTTGCATCAAGAACGGTCATCGTAATGCTCGCATAGGTCACCGTCTCGTTAATCGGAAAGGTAGTGATCGGAGGTAGCGTTGGCGTGACATTACTACCTGCACTACTCGAATTATTGCTTGTACTGGTTGCAATGTTCTTTGCTGCTTTCGAGGCCGCACTCTGAATACCGTTATAGATGAAGTACGACACCGTGCCACAGAATGCAAGGATCACGAGCAGGATGATACCAGTGACACACCCAACCTGCCGAAAAACACCCTTTGATGAATTTTGTTGCGCAACTGCATAGGGCGGGGGCGTCTGTTGTAAAGGGGTTGGCGTGCCTGAATATTGTGGATACGATTGAGCTTGCGGTGATGCACGATAGCTTTCCGGTGGAGGGGGGGGAATCGACAACGGTGTTTTATCTGCCCCACCGGAGTGTTCGTCAGCGCGCTCCGTTTGCCGATTCGTTTCACCATTCTGCACTGCCCCACAATTTGCACAAAAGCGTTGACCGAAGGGAACCATATTACCACAGGTGGGACAGCGATGCCCAGACGATTGAAGCATTATTATCTCGCTCCTCTATTCAACAAAAATCATACAGTGAACATATACACTTACCACTATGGCAGTTGTATGTTTGTCACAGCACTATCAAAACCACTCTGCTGTTGCGCCGCCAGGGTCAAAACGATAGTGGATATATTTTGTGGAACCAGAAATGTCACAGTCCCCATTTGACCTGTAATACCCGTGGCAAAGGCAACAGGCAGGGTTGTCTGTATAGGTGTCACAACATTTTTTCCATATGTCAGTTGTATATAGTCATATGCAGAACCTGGAATGGCAACTTGCGAAAGCGTATTATCTACGCTCATTTGTATAACGATGTAGCGCATCGTATTTGGGGCCTGCTGATCGGCGAAGCTCAACTGAGAGGTGACACTCACCACTGTCCAGTTCAGGCCAAAGTATTGCAGCGGCTCATTCACTTGTTTGGTCTTAGGTGCATATTGATTCAGATCAGCATGAGCAGCAAGCGGAATATCCAACTGAACCTCGTTGCGTGCCCCTAGCCGCAACAGAAGTTGAGAGAGGGGAGTAGCACTTACGAGTGGGAAATCGACCACGCTAGACAAGGTGGTCGCCACAGGAATGCCAATGCGCCCACGCACATAGGTTGGTAAAACAGTCTGGCCCTGGGGTAACACCAATTGCATCACATTCATATACATAAAATTGCTAGGAATAGCGGCAGTATTCTGTATTTGCAGATGGATACGCACTACGTGTAGCGCACTCGTCACTTGGTCATCCGCGAAACTGTTTGCCAATTGCGCGTCTTGTACCGTGACAGTCAGGCCCGCATAGGTCACGGCAGTATAGAGAGTAGCAGTTGTGATCTGCGCTTGTGCTGGGCGTCCGAAAGGCCAGCCCATCGGTGCTACACTGAGATAGACAATAACCCCCAACATCACCAGTAGTAACAAAAGTCCGATTACAATCACAAGACGCCCAGCGATAGCTGTCTGACGTTTCCGCATACCGGACGGAGGTGAAGATACTGGCGTTTGTGCCATCGCTGTCAACCTTTCGAGAAAACCACTTACATGAGCAACAGACCCTTCACCTTTAGTGTATCATACAGGGGAATAATGACTATGAAGCTGTTCACACTTGCTCACCGTCGTCCCGTTACTATCTACAGATACACACACCAGACAGCTATTACCATGTCATGCTATCGGTGATATAATAAGCAGGTGATTGGAAAAAATATTCTATATGAAGAGCTGTAAGGAACAAAAACATGCCAGATTTTCAGGTAGAAGCCCCGTTTCAGCCCACTGGCGATCAGCCTGCTGCCATCGGGCAACTCACTGAGGGTATTCAGAAAGGCTATCAACACCAAACGCTGTTAGGCGTCACGGGAAGCGGTAAAACATACACCGTTGCCAAAATCATTGAGCAAGTTCAGAAACCAACACTTGTCCTGGCCCCCAATAAAACGCTGGCTGCACAGCTTTATAGCGAATTTAAAGAGTTTTTCCCTCACAATGCCGTTGAATACTTTGTCTCCTACTACGACTACTACCAACCAGAAGCATATATCCCCCGCACTGATACCTATGTTGCCAAAGAGAGTATGTTAAACGCCGAGATCGAAAAACTGCGCCTCTCTGCCACACGCAGCCTCTTTGAGCGGCGTGATGTGCTGATTGTCGCCTCTGTCTCCTGTATCTATGGCCTGGGTAGCCCAGAAGAGTATGGGCAGGTGACCTTGTCCCTCAAGGTGGGCGATGAGCGACGGCGCGAGAAGATACTGCGCCACCTCACCGAGATTCAGTATGAGCGCAATGACACCAATTTTGTGCGCGGACGCTTTCGTGTCCGTGGCGACGTTTTGGAGATTTTCCCCGCCTACGAAGATGTGGCAGTGCGCATTGAGTTTTTTGGCGACGAGATTGAACGCATGACAGAGATTGACCCACTGACCGGTGAAGTACTGGGACGCCGCCAACGACTCGACATCTACCCCGCGAAACATTGGGTGACTACGCAAGAACGCATGAACGCCGCTATTCAAGCCATTGAACAAGAGCTAGATGAGCAACTCAAGGCTCTAGAGAGTGCTGGCAAAGTGTTGGAGGCGGCTCGTTTGAAACAACGCACCAATTTTGACATTGAGATGTTGCGCGAAACGGGGCTTTGCTCCGGTGTCGAGAACTATTCACGTCACCTCGCCGGACGCGGCCCTGGCGAACAGCCCTGGACCTTGCTCGACTACCTGCCCGAAGATTTCCTCCTGGTTGCCGATGAATCTCACATCTCCTTGCCACAAGTGCGTGGCATGTATGCAGGTGACCGTTCGCGCAAACAAGTCCTTGTCGATTACGGTTTTCGCTTGCCTTCCGCCATGGATAACCGCCCTCTCATGTTCCATGAGTTTGAGAAGATCATCAAACAGGCCCTCTACGTTTCAGCAACACCCGGCCCCTATGAATACGAGCATAGTCAGGCCATTGTTGAACAGGTCATTCGCCCCACAGGTTTGATCGATCCCGAGATCAGTGTGCGTCCCACTAAAGGCCAGATTGACGATCTCCTGGCTGAAATTCGCCAGCGCACCGAGCAGCATCAGCGCGTCCTGGTCACAACACTCACGAAAAAAATGGCGGAAGACCTCGCTGACTATATGCAAGAACTCAATATCAAGGTCCACTATCTCCATTCAGAGATCGACACCATCGAGCGCATCGAGATTTTGCGCGACTTACGCCTAGGCATTTACGATGTCGTCGTTGGCATCAATCTCCTGCGCGAAGGACTCGACCTGCCAGAAGTCTCACTCGTCACCATCCTTGATGCCGACAAAGAGGGGTTCCTGCGCTCCGAAGGCTCGCTGATTCAGACCATTGGGCGTGCTGCCCGCCACATTGAAGGCCGTGTTATTATGTATGCTGATACAATAACAAAATCGATGCAACGGGCCATTGATGAGACTAATCGCCGCCGCGCCATTCAAATGGCATATAATGAACGCAACCATATCACACCACGCGGCATCACGAAAGAAGTTAAAACGCTCTCTGAACGTCTCAAAGCCATGAGCAACACGGACTCCACAGCTGGCGATGGGAAGTCCGCCGCAGTAGCACTTGCCGGCATTCCACGTGACGTAGCGTTAAAGCTCATCAAAGACCTGGAGGCGCAGATGCGTACCGCGGCCAAACAACTCGAATTTGAGAAGGCGGCCCAATTGCGCGACCAGATTATCGAGATACGCCGCGCCATGGTCGAATAGTACACCTAACTCACTCTCTATCGAAAGGATAATGCGTATAATGACCCACCATCACCATGAGATGGAACAGAACACACACGACACGTCGGAGCCAATCAACTACCTGAGTGGCCCCCAGATCCTCCCACATCGTGTTCGGCCCAATATGACTGTTGCGGAACTGATTGACGAACAGTTTCAAGCCTATAACGCCGCTCGCCTGAATGAGGCGGCTCGCCTCTATGTACAAGAGATGCTCGATCCAGCAAAGGACGTCACGATCTGCCTCACCATGGCAGGTGCCCTCACCCCCGCCGGTCTCGGTGGTAGCATCATCACCTTGATGGAATATGGTTTTGTTGATTTTATCATTAGCACCGGTGCGAATCTCTATCATGATATGCACTACGCCCTCGCCATGGCACTCCATCGCGGCGATTTTCGTCTTGACGATACCAAACTCCAAGAAGATGGCATCATTCGCATCTATGATATTCTGTTTGCCGATAAGGTCTTGCTTGATACCGATGCTTTCGTGCGCGAATGTCTGAAAAGCCTGCCCAATCAGCCAATCTCAACCGCAGAACTGCACTATCATCTGGGCAGCCAGCTCCTCAAAGTAGGCGTCAAACCGGAGTATTCAATCCTAGCACAAGCCGCACAGTGGAATGTGCCCATCTACACCTCGTCGCCCGGCGATTCGTCGATTGGCATGAATGTGGCACGCAACGCCCTGGATGGCAGCAAATTGACGCTCGATCCTCTGGCAGATGTCAACGAGACAACCGCCATCGTCCATCACGCCACCCGCAATGGCGTCATTATTCTCGGTGGCGGCAGCCCTAAGAACTTCTATCTCCAAACACAGCCACAACTGTGGGAAGTCCTCGGTATCCAAAAAGGCGGCCACGACTACTTTATCCAGATCACCGCCGATGCCCCACATTGGGGAGGTCTCTCGGGCGCAACCCCCTCAGAAGCTGTCTCTTGGGGCAAAATTAAACCCGACCAACTGCACGATACCGTCGTCATCTATGGCGATTCCACCATCGCCCTGCCTTTACTCACAGCTTATACCGTGAGCAAAGCCACGGCACGCCCACGCCGCGAACTCTATGCACAGCGCGGCGCACTGTTACAAGAACTACAAAATGCCTACGCTGCTGGCAAACAAGCACGCCCGTAAAAAAACATACACCGCCCATCATCCACCTGATAGCTCGCAGTCATTTCCTATTAGGTGGATTTTCTTCTGGCATTTAGATGGATAAATCGCTTGGTATTAGGTAGATAGGTCGCTAGCTTTTAGATTAATAACTATG
>DAICZM010000091.1 GCA_027311145.1 Ktedonobacterales bacterium | reverse complement strand
TGCATTATTGCTCTTTCTGTTGGGTATCGGTCAAGGGATGTTTTCATCACCGAATACATCGTCTGTGATGGGTAGTGTGCCAGCAGAGCAGCGCGGAGCCGCATCGGGGATGAGAGCGACGTTCCAGAATTCAGGTTCGCTGGTCAGTATTGGTGTTTTCTTTAGCATTATTACGGCAGGTCTGGCAGCCTCGCTGCCGTTGACACTTTCGCAGGGATTGGTTCAGGCGGGGGTGCCATTGTCTGTGGCAAGTGCTATTGCACATCTGCCACCAACCTCAGCCCTATTTGCCGCGTTTCTGGGATATAACCCAATGGCAACACTGCTTCCGGCGCAGGTATTGCACGCGCTTCCGGCGAGCAATCAGGCCTTATTGTTAGGAAAGAGCTTCTTTCCTACGCTGATCTCGTCGCCGTTTACGGTTGGTATTCATGGTGTTTTTTATCTTTCCGCTGGAATGTGTTTGGTTGCTGCGTTAGCCTCACTATTGCGTGGAAAGCGTATCGTCAATGAATAGGCATGATGGCAATGGCTTGTAGATGGATATATGGCACTGTGTCGGTTATTTATTGATCTGCTTGAATGTCAGATGATGAATAATTTGATAATGTTTCAATGACAGTCATTAGTGCTGAGTGGTCCATGTTGCCTTGCTGATTGGCAATGAGCGTCGTAAAAAATTGATCGACTAGAGCCGTGAGTGGCAGCGAGACATCGTAGGCACGGGCAAGTTGCAGAGCAATTCCCAGGTCTTTGCGATGAAACCACGCTTTGCCACCTGGCTCAAAGTGATGGGTAATCATAGTGGGACCGCGTAGATCCATGACACGATTTTGTGCTAGCCCACCACTGAGTACTTGTAAGAGTATCTCTGGACGTATACCGACCTTTGAGCCAAGTACAAGACCCTCAGAAACTGCCGCGATAATTAATGCAACCACCACTTGGTTGCATGCTTTGACCGTTTGACCTGCACCGTGTGGACCACAATACGTGATTGTCTGGCCCAAGGCTGATAGGACGGGGTGCGCTCTTGCAAAATCTGCCTCGTGCCCACCAACCATAATGGAGAGTGTTCCCGCGATTGCTCCAACATCGCCGCCACTGACGGGGGCATCTAGCATATGCACATCCTGGTGTGCTAAGGCTGCGGCGAGTTGTACGGTGGCTATTGGTGAGATGGTACTCATATCGATTATCAGCAAACCTTCATGAGCGCCTTCAAGGATGCCGTGCTGACCCAAAATCACGGCTTCCACATCGGGTGTATCAGGTAGCATGGTGATGAGGATATCACTTTGTTCGGCCACCTGACGAGGGGACGTTGCGGCCATTGCTCCTTCAGCTACCAGCGCATCAACTGCTGGACGGCTACGATTATGGATCGTGACCTGAAAACCAGCTTTGAGTAAATTATGGGCCATTGGTTTACCCATTAGACCAAGCCCAATACAGCCAATTCGCTCTGTCATGTTCTTTTTCAACCTCTTCCGATTACAGCGTATCATAAGGTGATGCGGCTCGTCAAGAAAAGGGAACAAGGGAATTCAGGTCTTAGGAGTGGATAAGGCTCCTAGTGGTTCTGGTAGCATGAACGCTGTATTGTGTCTGAACGGCCGCTGATCGACCTCACGTTTCTCTTGTACAATGAGGAAGATAGCTACCAGGGCAGGGTCAAACTGGGTCCCAGCACACCGTTTGAGTTCGTGCAAAGCTTCTGCATGACTGCGCGATTTTTGGTATGCTCTATCGCTTATGATGGCATGGTATGCTTCTGCTATAGCAATCATGCGTGCCTCTAAAGGGATTGCTTCACCAACGAGTCCATCGGGGTCACCTGTGCCATCCCACCATGCATGATGGGAGCGAATAGCGGGAGCCAGATCGTTGAGCCAGGGACTTGCATCCACAATTGCAGCTCCGATCTCTGCATGCTGGTGGAGCAGTCGCCATTCTTGTGGAGAGAAGTGCTGTGGAGCTTGCTGGAGCAGTCGGTCTGGTAGGGCAATCTTACCGATATCATGCAAGAAAGCAGCCGTTGCGGCACGGAGTGTGCGGGTTTCGTCGAAGGCGAGTTCTCTTGACATAGCTGTAACCAAATCACTCACTTCATGTGCATGGGCACTCATACCTGGCTCGCGCCAATCCAAGACACCCATGAGTGAGTAGATCAGCCCCAACTGGACGACCCGAACGCGGTTTTCAGAGTCGCAACCGTCGATGACGGTGAGTTCCTGGCGTTCGAGGGCGTGTGCTGTTGCAGCTCGGAGTTCGGCATCCCGATTGGCTCGTACAGCCTCAGCGGATGTACGTACCTGATTGCGGCCCAGCCGTTTTGCCCAATACATCGCCTGGTCGGCTTGTTCGCGAATCTCACTAGGTGTCGCACCATCGTTGGGATAGTTTGCAACACCGATACTCACGGTTGTTGCAATGCCCCCCTGTACAGCGTCTATGGCGAAAGGCTGAGAGGCTACCACGCTACGCAGACGTTCAGCGACGATGGTTGCCTCGTGGATATCTGTTTCTGGTAATAGAACAAGGAATTCTTCTCCGCCAAAACGGCCAACGGTGTCACCCGCGCGCAGCACACTGCTGGTGCGTTCGCCTAATTCACGTAGGACCACGTCACCGACGGCGTGACCATAGGAATCGTTGACCTGTTTGAAACGGTCACCATCAAAGAATAGGAGGGAGAGAGGATGACCAAAGCGGCGTGCGCGTTCACATTCTTGCTCTAACAACGTTTGCAAGGCACGATGATTGGGTAAGTGGGTGAGTGGATCAGTTGTTGATAGGGTTTGAAGTTGGATATTGTGGGCAGTGAGGTAGACATTTTGGGCTTCGATGCGTAAATAGAGGCGTTGGATCGAGCGGGTGATGAACATCGCAATGCTGCCACCAACAAGTAAAGCACTGCTGCCCAGACCGATATTGAGGATTTGCACCAGCCTGGCAATCGTAGATGCATATATTTGTGTTTGTACAATTTCGCTATCGATCACTTTTGTGTAGAGTTGTATATCCCGCTGCATGGTTGAAAGCATGGGACTTTGCGCATAGGCATCACTAGCTGTCATGAACTGACCAGCCTGTTTCAGGGCAAAGATTTGTCGATTGGTGGCATCATAGCCGCCATTTCCGAAGACATACTGAGAGAAATCGAGCAGAGCGGCACGTTGCTGTGCGGTATCTGCTAGAGACATGGCTTTCGCTACTGCGGTACGTAAGGCGAGCGCATTTTGCTGATAGGTATAAAGCAACTGTGTTTGCTGTTGTGGATCGTAAGATAAAATATACCTGGCCCCGGTGGAATCGAGAGCCAGCTCCAACTGTGTGATCTGCTGTGCTTGTTGGCGAGCGGGATAGAGATGGTTGATCAGGCGGTCAATGATGGCCTGGTGTTGTGTAGAGGCGGCAAGATTGGCTCCCAATGTGACAATTAAGCATAGAAAGAGCGTACCAAAACTCAAGGTCAACTTCATTTTCAGTTGTCGAAAAGGAGACAAGCGCATACGTTCCTTTCAAGGGGTGGCTTCTGACGCCCGCCCTGACTTACAGTCTATCGATATGACACTCTTTTCAATCGGCAGTATGGCGAAAAGTGTGAGTTTTGGTGATAAGAAAATCTAATGTAGAGGTCTAGACTTCGGGTTGGTGACTATGGTAGCGTTGGGAAGGAGCGGAAGCAGTGTTCCTTGTTGCCATTGAGAGAGAGCATGAAAAGGTGATAGAATGTAAGCAATTTTCCTGTTTTGCCTGATATATAGCCGAATGTAGGGTGATGAATTCATATGAGCAAGCAACAGAAACGTATCTTTTTTCTTTGTGCCCAGCATTCCGTTCGTGAACTGATGGCGGCGAGTTTACTTGCAGCGCAAGCAGCTGACGAGTGGGATATCTGGATAACACCCACCATTTTTTCAGCAGAGGATATTGCGCTAGCACGCCAAGTTTTGGATGAGGTCCACATTCCATTACTCCCCTTTCTTCAAAGCGCAGAGCCATCCTTTGCGCAGACTTGGGATGAGGGCATTGTTCTCTGTAGTGGTGCGACTGATCAATGACCGTTTATTCCCAACGTCGGTCGGCGTCAATTGTGGTCTGTCGAAGAGATTCCCAATAGCAATGAGTCTAAGGAGGAGAGGATACGTGGCTATCGCCGCATTCGCAGTGTTCTTATGCAGGCTATTCGCCTCAACCTGCTGCTGCCGAAACGGTTTGCGTTGGTGTCACCACGTAAGTGAGCGATGGAATCAGAACGAAAAGAATGCTAGAGTGATGCTTTGTGTCCAAAGATTGTTCATTGCCCTGGTGTGCGTGGTAAGCGCGATAGCTCAAGGCCAGGCGTAGCGGCACTCTGGCACTCTTAGAAATGGTATTGACATTGACACATACGTGTACTCATGCATAAGATGTGCATATGGAGAGTATGGGCCATCGTGAAGGGTAGAGCATCATGTTATGCGTATATGGAAGTATGTTTACCCTCATGAGATGCCACAACTGCGTCAATTGTGACACAAAAAGAAAGTATATATCATGGAAGTAGAGCAGTTAGTGCTGGGCGGGGAACGTGTGCCCGCTGTTGGAGAGAAAACAAGTGCGCTTATCGAACCGGCAACGGGCAAGATATTTGTTGAGGTTGCTGAAGCGGGAGCGGAAGATGTCGAGCGGGCAGTGCGAGTGGCGTACCAGACGTTTGAAGAGAGCAGTTGGTCACGCTTGAGTGCCACGGGGCGAGGTCGCATCCTGCTCAAAGCGGCTACATTGCTCAGAGAGCGGCTGGAGCGAATGGCAATTATTGAAGCACGTAATGCAGGTAAGCCCATCCGCGATGCGCGTGATGAAGTTGCTCTGGCGGCTGCGGTATTTGAATATTGGGGTGGTGCGGCCAACAAAATTATGGGCGAGACCATTCCAGTGCAGGATAACGGCCTAGAGATGACGCTACGTGAGCCTGTTGGTGTGTGTGCGCTGATTACGCCCTGGAATTTTCCGCTTGTGATAGCCTCTTGGAAGATCGCTCCAGCCTTGGCTTGTGGCAATACAGTGATTGTTAAACCTGCGCAACTCACACCCCTTTCGGTGTTATTACTGGCAGATATTTTGATGGAAGCGGGCCTACCGTCTGGTGTTATTTCGGTACTACCAGGCCCGGGAGCTGCTGTCGGCAATGCGCTTGTGAGACATGCTTTGGTTTCGAAAGTTTCTTTCACAGGTTCGACTGAAGTTGGTGCGCAGATAATGCGCTTGTGTGCAGATAACATTACACGGGTTTCGCTAGAACTTGGCGGAAAAGCTGCGAATATTGTATTTGCCGATGCTGACCTGCAACGTTGTGTGAACGCATCTGTTTTTGCTGTTTTTGGCAATTGTGGCCAGGATTGCTGCGCACGTTCGCGTCTTCTTGTACAACGGTCAGTTTATGAATCCTTTGTGGAGTTATTTAAGGCGCGCACAGTTGCGCTGCGTGTTGGTCAGCCTCTCAATGAGCAGACGGAGATTGGGCCACTTATTTCTGCGGGGCAGCGGCAGCGTTCACTGGATTACCTGGCATTGGCGCAACAAGAAGGTGCAGAGGTGGTGGTAGGGGGAGGCATGCCGTCTGATAGTGATGGTTATTTTTTGCAACCAACCATTCTTACGCAGGTAGATAATAGGATGCGTGTGGCACAGGAAGAAATCTTTGGACCTGTTGTCGGTATTATTCCTTTTGAAAGTGAAGAGGAAGCAATTCGACTGGCGAATGACGTTGCCTATGGTTTGTCAGGTTCGGTGTGGACGCAGAATCTGGGGCGTGCGATCCGTGTGGCAAAAGGTGTGCGTGCGGGGGTACTTTCTGTTAACTCCAATCACAGTGTGCATACTGAAGCCCCTTTTGGTGGCTATAAAAAAAGTGGTTTTGGACGGGAAATGGGTATGCATGCAGTTCAGCTCTACACTGAAGTCAAAAGTATCTTTTTCTCGCAAGAATAAGTGCATATGGCTTGTTGTGTTTTAGGAGAGCGTCTAGACAAGAAGAGCGACAAGAGGCAGGCAGAGACTGTCTCTTGTCGCATAGATCACCGGGCTAGTTTACTAGCGAATGGAAAGAAAACCTGGTCGGTGAAGCATTATGTGGTGCATGGTGCTAAATCAGTTCGAAGTAGCGGCGGCGATCCCAGTTAGAGACAGCCTTCTCATATTCGCGTACTTCCCAATGGCGTGTAGTGGCAAAATGCTCAACGAAATCAGCACCGAGGTATTCAAGAGCAACTTCACTGCGCTCGAATAGCTTAGTAGCATCGGTAAGATTGCGGGCAAGTGGCTGAATCTGGCCGGAGCTAATGGCTTGGACAACTGTTTCGGTATCGTATGCATTGCCAGATAAAGGTGCAGGCAATTCTAATTTGCGCTCGATCCCGTAGAGGCCACTGGCGAGCATGGCAGCGAAGACAAGATAGAAATTGGCATCGGCTCCGGGGACGCGATTTTCGATGCGGATTGCTCGGCGGCCATTATTAATGACACGGACAGCACAGGTGCGATTGTCCATTCCCCATGTTGTATTCAGCGGTGCCCATGTTCCTTCAATGTAGCGTTTGTAAGAGTTGATGACCGGTGCATAGAGTGGCATGAACTCTGGCATCTTGCTGAGTACGCCCGCCATGAAATGACGCATAGTTGCAGACATATGAGCGGGGTCCTGCTCGTCCCAGAAGAGATTGCGTTCCAGTGTGCGGTCCCAGAGGCTCATATGAGAGTGGCCGCTGCTGCCGTCTTCCTGGTCATTCCATTTGGCCATGAAGGTTGCCGCAAATCCTAGCTGATAGCAAATTTCTTTGACGCCGGTTTTGAAGAGCATTGTGCGGTCAGCAGCAGTCAGTGCATTGCCGTAGTGAATGTTCATCTCATACATGCCGGGGCCATGTTCGCGGTTGTAGCCTTCAATTTCGACGCCATGATCGCGCATCATCCGTGCAATGCGTCCAAGCAAATGATCGTCAGCACTGGCCTGGCTGATGGCATAGCAGTTCATACCGGGATTAAGTGGTGTGAGATGCGGGCCAAAATCCTTTTCACGGAGCGAGACTTGCGTCTCACGGAAGAAACGGAATTCCAGTTCAGAGGCAGCCATCGGCTCATAGCCTAGAGAGCGGGCACGTTCTACGAGGTTGGAGAGGAGGTAGCGTGGAGAGATGGAGACGGGTTCGCCATGTTCTGTCCACAGATCGCAAATACAGGAAGCAACATTTTCTTCCCAGGGTACGAGAGCAAAGGTAGAGGGATCGGGTCTCATGACAATATCGGCAAAGCCGCGCTCCCAGTTGCTCGCCTTGAGGTTGGGAAGCACATTTTCGGCGATGTCCCAACCAAAGAGAACATCACACTGAGCAAAGCCATCATCTTGGGAGCCAAGGAAGAACTTGGAGGCGACGCGCTTGCCACGAAAGACCCCTTCGATATCAGGGGCACCGATTTTGACATACTCGATCTTTTTGTCTGAGATGAGTTGCATGATTTCAGTAAAATCCATGCGTTGTATCCATCCTTTCTCAAAAGCAACGTTACACGAAGAGAAATAATCAGCAACATGCTGAAAATGTACTAGCCCGCATGCTACTGTCTATTTAGAAATAATTCGAGGTAATGCCCCCATCGACGGTTAGCCATGCGCCTGTAGTCCAGGATGATTCGTCGGAGGCGAGATAGAGGGCCATGTAGATGATATCCTGTGCTTCTCCAAAACGTCCCAGCGGAATACGGTTTAGGCGTAGGTTACGGGCCTCTTCACTGGTCCATAAGGCACGCAATAGTGGAGTTTCGATGGGGCCGGGGCAAACGGCATTACAGCGGATGCCGTAAGGTCCATATTGCACTGCGAGCGATTTGGTTAAAGAGAGCATGCCCCCCTTCGAGGTGGTGTAGGCATCCTGTGGAACAGTGCATCCCATGAAGGCTACAAACGAGGCGACGTTGATGATCGAGCCTTTTTTTTGTTTCATCATGATAGGGATGACATATTTCGAGCAGAGGAAGGCACTTTTGATATTGACATCCATGATGCGGTCCCAGGTTATTTCGGTGATGTCAGTGACACTGCCATCGTCCATGGGCATGATGCCAGCATTGTTGTAGAGTATGTCGACGTGCCCGAATGCATCTAGGGCAGTGGCGACCATCGCCTTGACGTCATCCTCAATGGCCACGTTAGTTTTCACGAATATGGCTGTGCCTCCGGCCTCGCGAATGGTTTTGATAGTTTGTTCCCCGGCTTCGACATTGACATCGGTGACGACGATGCTAGCCCCTTCTTGAGCAAATACATGGGCAGCAACTTGCCCCATACCACTAGCCGCCCCAGTAATGATAGCGACTTTGCCTGCCAATCTCATAAAATACTCCTCTTGCTAGTTTCAGTTAACCAAGTTATTGCGATGCGGAGGTCGGCGTAGTGAGGGAAAAATTCGTATGAACGTGATGGAACACGTTCATACGAATTTTTTATCTTGCGCACGAACAAGGTCGCGTTGGTGTGTCCCACGCCATTGTGGAACAGCAATCTCATTGTGTCAGAAAGGAATTGAAAGCGCAACTATTGTCCGCCAGCAGCTCCTTCAACATCAGAATCTGCAGTGATTGTTTCACCGACACTCTTTTCAATCTCGGCTAATTGGGCAGATGATCCTTGGGCATGTGGTCCCTTGAACCAATGGCGGACGCTGACATTCCACCAGATGACGAGGATGACGAGTGTGCCTAAGACGACAACAGTGGTATAGTTGAAGGTGACAGGGGTGATGGGAGTAATCGTCGGCAGCATGAACAGTATGGAGATGAAGACGACCCAGATGACAGAAATGACGCCGATGGGTTTGCTCCATGCGCCCAAGTGCCACGGACCGTGTTGGAAGTCCTTCGTCATGAGACGCAGCAGAATGGGCAGGACATAGGAGATATACAAGCCAATAACGGCAATCGAAGTAATGGCAACGTAGGCGGCAAAGTTAAAGACGGTAGGAATGGCTAGTATGAAGGCCGCGACAGCTGCAAGGGCAATGGCATTACGTGGTGTGCGTCCGCGATCCAGGTTATGCCAGAGATTGGAGAAAGGAACGGCTCCATCGCGTGAGAAAGCGTAGATCATGCGTGAGTTGGTAGTGATGGAAGACATGCCGCAGAAGAACTGTGCGCCAACAGCGACGGCAAAGAATATTGTACCGAGTACAAAACCGAGGCGGCTTTCCAGGATATATAGAACAGGGTTGATGTAGCCAGCGGCTTTGACGAGGTCAGGAGCGGCGGCTAGTAGGCCCATCAATACGACATAGCCGGCGACAGCGGAAACCACGACAGACATCACAACGCCCCAGGGTGCGCGTGTTTCAGCACCGACGGTTTCTTCGGTCATATGGGCCGAGGCATCATAGCCGGTGTAGGTATATTGTGCTAGCAGCATACCAAGTAGGAAGGCATACCAGATGGGGAAACCTGTTGTGTTGTATTTGGGATCAGCGGTAAAGAGCGCGCCAGCGGAATTGAGTGGAACAGCAGTAATGTGTGTGGTAAAGTTTGCGCCTCCAAACATGAAGCCAAATAAGGCGGCGACAACAACTCCGCCTCCGATTAAGATGACGCCCACAATGTGCCACCAGACACTGAGGTCGTTCAGGTAGGCGACGATGCGAACGCCAAAGATGTTGAGTAGAGCGTGCAATGCCAGAACGACGGCATAGATGAGCAATGTGAACCACTGTGTGGCGGGGTCAATAGATGTCACAGAGCCAAGTGTGGCGGGAATTTTAGGGAACCAGGCATTGAGCAACACATCAACCGAGACAGCCAGACCGTAGTCGATACCAGCGGTGACGGCAACCTGTCCAATGAGGTTAAACCAGCCGGTAAACCAGCCCCAAGCAGGGCCACCGAGCTTAGAGGACCAATAGTAGAGTCCGCCAGCAGTTGGATAGGCTGAAGCAAGCTCTGCCATGCCCAGAGCTACAATGACGACAAAAACCGTGACCAAAGGCCAGGCAATAGAGCCTGCTGCGAAACCCGATGTGGTGATGCCGGTGTAAAAAAGGGTAAGGCAGCCACTAAGAACGGAGATAATGGTGAAAGAAATAGCGAAGTTCGAGAATCCACCCATTGTACGGAAGAGTTCTTGCGCGTAGCCCATACCGTGCAAGCGTTTCATGTCATGGGCAATAAGCTTCTCTCTGTCTGAACGAGAAGATGAGGCCAAAAGACACCTCCTGAGTTATTTTGGTTTCCACACTGCTAGCTGCGAAGTAGAGAGGATACGAGAAGCATCCTGCCGTTGTGAAACCAAGAGCTTCTTCGATACCAATGCAGCGCGGTACCATGAACAAAATAGATGCATGCAATGATAACCACTTATGTTTCATGATGTGTAGTAAAGCACTCTTCTCTGTGGAAGGTCGTAAGGTTTTCCATTGTAGAGAAAGAGGCCAACACCATTTAGCATAGATGGTGTTTATCATTGTCTACTATACTAAGCAATCCGTCAAGGGGTTAGGGAAAATGATGAGTTTATGGTATGGGCTATAGGTAATTTCTCCTAGTATATTTTGCTTTATGGATGATATTGTCAGAGATAGGGGGTATTTATGGTATTCTGTCTAAGACCATTCATGATTGAGAATGTTCCACATGGCTGGTAGCTATTTGAGACGTTGATTGTGTATTATTAAAGTAAAGTAGGAAGAAAACGATGGCAATTGATGAAAAGATACCATCTCAACCGATGTCTTCAGAAGATTTGCCTTCCGAAACATATGTTGGTAAAACGATGCCGCGCATCGTGGATACATTTGATCTAACGGCGACATTTGTCTTGATTATTTTCTTTATCACAAACGTCGCATCAGCGATTCAGGCAGGTGTTGGTACATTTACCTATTGGGTTATAGGGGGTATTACTTTTTTCATTCCCTGTGTGATTGCGACAGCGCAGTTAGGGCATATGTTTCCTCATGAAGGCTCACTCTATAATTGGACGCACAAAGCCTTTGGTGGCTATATGAGTTTCTTTGTGGCTTTCTGTGCCTGGTTCCCTTGTATTCTTTTGATGGTTACAGCCTCAGATGCGGTAGTTGGTTATATTCAGGGACTGAATCCGAACTGGTTAGTGGCGCCCTGGCAGCAAGGGTTAGCTTTGATACTGCTGCTTGCGCTCTCTGGGATGATTGCGGCACAGCGTCTACGTGTCGTGTTAAATATTGCGCGTGTCACACTGGTCATTGCGTTTGTAGCAGTTTTTATTGTTGGTATGGCAGGGACAGTGTGGCTATTGAAAGGACATCCGGCCGCTGTCAGTTTCCATAGCGCAGCTGACTGGGGTCTCACCTTGTCTCCTGCCAGTTTTTACCCTTTGGCTCTCTTTGGCTTTATTACACAGGCATATTTAGGTATCGAGGTTCCGCTCAATATGGGTGGTGAAATGGCCAAACATAAAGTGGTAACTCGTCACTTGCTGTGGGGAACGGTGTTAGTTTTTCTGGGCTATTTTGTCACCACTTTTGGTGTCTTGATGATTCAGGGAACGGCCCAGAGTGGAAATACTTTTGCGCTGGTGACGGCAGTGGATGCTGCACTAGGGAAATTTGCGGGCAATATAACCGCCGTTCTTATCATGTTCAATTTTGTCATCACGCCATCGATTTACAACTACGCTTATGCACGTCTCTTACTGGTTGCAGGTATTGACCAGAGCCTGCCAGCCTCAATTGCGCGCCTGAATAAACACCGTGTTCCGGCGAATGCAATTGTATTCCAAACGATAGTGGCAATAGTTTTTACGGCAATAATCTATATTGTTGCTCCGTTATTCACTAGCTTAAGCAATGCGGCAACGCTCAACTCCGATGTGTATAATGTGATTATTTCCGCTTCGACGTTGGTCTGGGCGATCTCAACGGCATTCCTTTTCATCAATCTGGCGAAATTTTATTTTGCTGATCGACATGCGTTTCGTGCGAAGCTGATTTTTCCGCTGCCGGTGATCTGGATAAGCATTATTTTGGGGACGCTGACCTGTATTGTCAGCATTGTTGGCACACTTTTCTATAGTTTGATTCCACAGCAGATCAATAATAATCAATGGTGGTGGATTGTGGGAGGTATCACTTTGACTTGTCTGATTGTGGCAGCAATTGGGAGCATGTTTGCAAACAGTGAAGCACGTTGGCAAAGTTATAGAGACTAGCTCATTAACCTGCCCTGGCACAGTGCCAGGGCAGGTTAGGTGAACTGGGTTATTTCAGGAAGTTTTGTGGAGCTTACCGTTTGCGGGTTGATGTGGTGCGCTAACATTCTTAAAGAGACTGCGATAATGTGGCGTATGGAAAAGTTTGCCAGTGAGGACATCACGTTCTCCTGTAGCAAGCAAGCGGAACACGCCAACAGCGCAGAGTGCGCCTAGTGGGGGTGCGAGGAAATAGAGCCATTGGGCTTGCCAGAACCATGAGAAGAGTGCAGGTCCAAAGCTGCGGGCAGGATTGAGGCTCGTGCCAGAAATCGGAGCCTCTAACCAGACCATTGTTGCGACGACGATCCAAGTCATAAGTGGTGTCCAGCGCATTAAGCGAGAGCTGCTCACACATGTAAAAATGAGCAAGACCAGCAGGAAGGTGAGAGAGAGTTCGGCTACAAATACCAGCCAGAGTGGGTAGCCAATACCAGGTAGAGTCATGCCGTTGCGTACGCTTTGTGCAAACGTTCCCCAAGTGATGACGAGCAGGTATTCTCCTATAATTGCGCCAAGGAACTGACTGAAGATGTAACCGATGAGGTCTAGCGTATGTAGCTTGCCATGTACCCAAAATGCAAGTGAAACTGCGGGGTTGATATGCGCGCCACTGAGTTTGCCAAGTGGTGAAATCGCTACCAGCGAGCCAGTCCCGGCGAAGATCAGTCCGGTG
>DAICZM010000090.1 GCA_027311145.1 Ktedonobacterales bacterium | reverse complement strand
GTGGGGTAGGGGTCCCCGCCGATGACGTACAACCGCCGAGGGCGCGGGGCAAGTATACCGCGCCAGTAAAAATACAAAAGGATAAGAGCGGCGTACCTCTCGAATGACAGGGGGATTGCCAGTTTGGAAAGTGAGGTGTCTATGGGTGAGGTCAAAATTGTCAATGTAGGGGTGGATACGTTGGTGCTGAATGTCTACCATACGAGCGATACTGGCAAGCCAATCAAGTGCGATCTGGCTTCGTCGTTGTACACGCAACTCGACGAATGGAAACGGATGGCACAGGAGCAGCATACCGACGTACCGACTTCGCTGATTTTCAATGGGGCGGTGTTGCATATGGCTCCCAATGGCGGTGGTCGTGGACAATGGCCCTGGCTGCTGCGCACACGAGATATCACGCTCTCGATATCGGGTGGTCATTGGAATGGCATTGCATCGGTACGTCTAAGTTCCCTGTATCTCTGGTCATGTGAATGCGTACTTGCTGCAATTGTGGCGGTGCAGGTGTTTGTTGATGCACTGTTTCAAGATGAGATGTATCTGCAAGTCTCCTCGGTTGATTTATGTGCGGATGTGGCTGGTTGGGATGGCATTGAACATCTCGATCAGGCGCGTGATTTTGTGACACGTGCGCGTAAACGGGGGGTGCATGAACAAACCGATTGGACGGAAGAGTACAAAACACGTTCCTATGCGCTTGGGTTGCAACGCACAGGTTTTGATTTTGCACGCAGTAAAGACGGTGCTAGTCCGCTCTCCTGTCGTATCTATGACAAATCGCGTGAGATAGGCATCTCAGGGAAAGAATGGTTTTTTGATCTCTGGCAGTTACATGGGTGGCAAGAAGACGATACACACGTTTGGCGTGTTGAGTTTAGCTTTCGGCGGGATGCCTTACATGAGTTACAACAAGAGAATGCAGAAAAGGAAGTGGCTTTTTGGGGTGTGGAAGATGCCTATGAACTGCCTGAGCGAATACCGGTGTTATGGGCGTATGCGGCGGGGCAGGTCGCTGGTGGTCTGGATGGGTTGCCTGATGGCTGGCTACGTTGTGTGATCTCGAACGGCGACAAAAACCGTTCGCGCTGGCCTACACATCCTGCATGGCAGGCCATTCAAAAAGCGTTTGTCTCGTCCTGGGACGTTCCCCCCCATTTCGGGAAAATTGTGCGAACGCGACATGAGGAACATAACATTGACAAGGGGATAGAGGCCGTGATGGGCTATCTGACCTCGTTGGCGGCCTGGGTTGGTGGCGATCTGGCGGAAGATGGGGCGGATTTCTCGTTAACGTTGCACTGGCTGATGGACAAGGGAAATGCGTACCTCAAACGGGTACAACGGGATTTTAGTGCGGAAGTTCAGCGCAAACGGGTCAAGTTTGGACAGCAAGTCTAGCAATGGCTAGCCATTGGCTGATTATGGGGGTGAATGGCTAGCCATGAAGTGTGGTTGATAGGAGGTGGCTATGGAACAACAAGCAAAGAAACCGTCTCGGTGGCAACTGGTCAATGCTGATGATCTTCCTCCTGTTGCGGGGGTAGTGGAAGCTCGTGAGCATTGGCTCAAGCAACAGGTGTGGTGTTTAACACCCTGGGGGCAATGGCGACGTGGCAAGGTAATCTACATCGGGAATGATGGGCATGTAGCGGTGATTATCTATCAGAAAGGAACACCTGGGATTGGGGTTGGCTTCTCTGTCGATCAGATACCGTTGGTGCTAAAGCTGGTTGAGAAGTAGGGGGTGTGGCGTATGGCAAGACGTAAAAAATTATCGACTGCGCAACCATTGTTGTTGAGTATTCCAGATGTGGCGATTATGCTTGGTGTTTGTCGTGCGACAGTCTATAACCTGATCTATCGTGAAGGGTTGCCTTCGCTGACTGTTGGGGGTGTCCGTCGTGTGCATCCTGACTCTTTGCAAGTGTGGCTGAAACGATGTGAACGGTAGTCTAGAGATGTTGTGTTGCCCTATCATCGCTTGTATGGTAGGGCAATGCGTTCAGGAGGTGGCCTATGGCAAAACGTGTGATACGAGGTCATGGTGAGGGGTCGATCTATCAACGGAAGGATGGTCGATGGGTTGGTGAGATATCCTTAGAGGACCATAGCCGAAAACAGTTCTATGGCAAGACGAAAAAAGAGGTACAAGAGAAGCTACGGCAAGCAATTAATGACCAAAAGCAGGGAACGCTGGTCACGGCTCCACAGCAGACGATACAGGCCTATCTCGAATATTGGTTAGAAGAGGTGCATAAACCAACTATTCGCCTGTCAACCTACGTGAAGTATCGAAAAATTGTCACGTCATATATTGTTCCTGCATTGGGGCATATCTGGTTGCATAAGTTGACACCTCAACAAGTCCAGTCGTTTTATCGGAAAAAAGAGAAGGATGGTCTTTCTCCGAAAACGATCAACTCTATTCATGGGGTGTTGCATAAAGCTCTCGATAACGCTGTACGCTGGAATTTGGTGGCGAGAAATGTCTGTGATGTGGTGTCTCTTCCGAGAGTGGCAAGACCTGAGATACAGCCATTGACCATGGAACAAGCTCGTTTGCTGGTGCAGGTGGTTCGTGGTCATCGCTTAGAGGAACTTATTATCCTGGCTCTAACAACTGGTATGCGGCGTGGTGAACTGCTCGGACTGAAATGGCAAGACATTGATCTCGAAAAGGGAACGCTCCAAGTGCGGCGTACTTTGGATTATTATGGCAAGCTTGGCTATGTTGAGAATGAACCGAAAACTGCCAAAGGTCGGCGTAACATTGCGCTGTCGTCTTTTGTGGTTGAAAAGCTGAAACTCTATCGTATCCAGCAAACAGAAGTGCAGTCGCAAGCTGGTGATGCCTGGGAAGATTTAGGCTGGTCTGCATGGTGGTCGGCTCAATCCGCGCTATCTGGCAAAACTGTTTGATCGGTTGTTGAAAGATGCTGGCCTGCCACATATGAGGTTTCATGACCTGCGGCATAGTGCAGCAACGTTGTTGCTCTGTATGGATGTGAATGTGAAGGTTGTACAGGAGATTTTAGGGCATAGCAATATCAGCATGACGATGGATACCTATTCGCATGTGCTACCCTCGATGCAGCGAGATGCGGTCAGCAAGTGGGATAGTGAGTTCTTGCTACAGTTTGATGATAGCCTCGATCAAGGTGAGAAGCCACGTGAGTAACTGCTGTCAGAAGTGCTGTCACTGTCAGTTGCTACACAGATAAGCTCATCAGGTGAATTGCATAAAACAAGGCTAGAAGCGGGTTTAGGAGCTTGCTTCTAGCCTTCATGGTGGTGGAGATGAGGGAGAGTCGAACTCCCTGTCCAAACGAACCTATCGGAGAATGTGCTACAGGCTTAGTCGATATTTTTCATTACACCCTAGACTCCTATCGACAAGATTCCGTGGGTGTCGGCCCTCTAGTCTTTGATGACGATGAGAGAGCGATGGTCGTCATCGCATCCTACGTTTTTGACGCCCCTACCTGACCCCATAGGATAAAGTCAGAGGGACGACGCATCACTGGTTCTTAGGCAGCGAGAGCGTATTGTGTTGCTGGTTTGGCAACTATTGTTTGTCGGTTGTTTAACGAGAGTGCGTACCGACACCTCGACCTGCAATTCTTCAATCTGCGCGCCTGTCGAAACCCGACATCCCCAAGAGAATATCACGCTCTGTGGCGTACATAGATTGTAGCATATTACTTGACAAATAGCAATGCTTTACAAAGTTTTTTGTCTCAAAAAGCAACTACCCGTTTTGGATACGACTGAGAAAACGGTCGAGGTGGACAATAAATCGCTCGTGTGTGCCATCGCCGATTTTCTGATGTTCGTCATATGCCTCTACCTTGAATACCAGCCGACGCCCGTCTATTTCGATCAGTTCTGCGGTTGCGCGCACCTTTTGCCCTAGCGGCGTGGCCGCCAGATGACGAATGTTGACCACCGTTCCTACTGTGACATGTCCTTCGTCTAAACCATCTACAACGGCGCGCCAGGCTGCATTTTCCATCAGCGCAACCATCATCGGTGTGCCAAATACTTCGACTCCACCTGCGCCAACTGCGGCAGCGGTGTTCTCATGAGCAACAACAACATTTGCTTCGCCAGTCATTCCTGCTATCAGTGCCATAATAAGGAACCTCTTTCATTGTACTCTCACTACTTTACAACAAAAATCAGTGGAATGCTATTTCACTTGCGCCCTCTTGCTCTTCGTCGTGTCGTTCCTTTTCTCCATGTGACAGCCAAAATCATCGGTGGTATGATAAGGGCGCAATCTTGTTGACTGGTGAGGAGAGAACTGTAACTGTTATGCAAAAACGATTTCAGCGTGTTGCTCATCGCGGTGGCGCACGTTTAGCTCCTGAGAACACTCTGGCGGCCTTTCGGAATGCGTTGACCCTTTCTATAGATGCGATTGAACTTGATGTGCAGATGAGTAGTGATGGTCATGCACTTGTCTTTCATGATGCGACATTGGAGCGACTGACAGATGGAACGGGTAATATAGGAGATCGAGATTTTACCTATCTGCGCTCTTTAAATGCGGCCGCTCATTTCCCTGGGGGATGGCCCCAAGAGCAGCACATGCCAACGTTACACGAGGTACTTGCCCTGGCAAAAGCACGTATGCATGTTTATATTGAGATCAAGGCTAGCGAGCGCGATGGCGTGTATGGGCGATATCCCGGCATTGTTGAGGCGATTGTTAAAGAAGTGAGAGCGACTCACATGCAAAGTCAGGTCCTCATCATGTCGTTTGATTGGTCCATACTGACAACTGTTGATGCCTTAGAGCCATTGGTAGAGACGGGAATGATTGTCGGTAAAGCGGAATGGAAGCCACGAGAACAGGGCGTGGCGTGGCTCGTTGAGCAGGCAAAAGCGCGTCACGTGAGCTGGATCAATCTGGAGCATACGCTGTTTGATGAAGGGCTATTGCCAGTATTGCATGAGCAGGGTCTGAAACTGGGTCTGTGGACCGTGAATACCACTGAAGATTTGCAGCGTTTTGCACAGGCAGGTGTCGATTCGTTGACCAGCGACCGCCCTGATTTATTTGCCGCCCTCGCTGAGTAGATAATGACAGTTCCGGTGCGGGAAAGCCCCATTCCTTCTATTTTGACTGCAATATACTATAACTGCTCTGTAAGGTGAACGTGCGTGCTACAGGATTTAGTAGGTCAGTTTGGCTGTTGAGACAGGGATGAGTGAGTATACCAATGAGAGGAAGGCCATAGTTCTCTTGTATAGGAATGTGTCTCTTTCTCTTGCCGATACGTTGTACAAAGAGGAAAATCGGTAAAGGTACTGCATAGTGCAGCAATATCGAAGATGTATGCTATAATTGCGCCAAATCATAGGTTGCTATTTATAAACAGCCTTTCATTCTGTTATCAGCGGAGAATCATGCATGCAACAAACACCTATTAGAACAACCGCACCTGAAGTATTGACTCCTGCATCATTATCGCAAGATATTGCCATTACAATTGTTGTGCCGGTGATGAATGAGCAGCAGAATGTGCGTCTCCTCTATGAAAAGCTATCTGCTCAGCTCAACTTGATGGACAAAAGCTACGAAGTAGTTTTTGTCGATGACGGAAGCACAGATAATACATTTGCAGAATTACAGAAATTATATGAAGAAAATAGTGGGCATGTGCGGGTCATTCGTTTCCGTCGTAACTTTGGCAAGACACCTGCGTTGGTCGCAGGTTTTAGTCGTGCGCGTGGGCAGGTAGTATTTACGATGGATGGGGATTTGCAGGATGACCCGGAAGAGATTTCCCGTTTTCTAGAGAAGTTGGATGAAGGATATGATCTGGTGACGGGTTGGAAATTTCCACGTCTCGACCCGATCTCAAAGACCTTCCCGTCGCATATTTTTAACTCGTTGGTGAGTTCTGCTACGGGCGTGCATCTACACGATATTAATAATGGTTTTAAGGCATATCGCCGAGAAATCATTGAGGATACCAATTTAAAGCTCTATGGTGAATTCCATCGTTTCGTACCAGTAATGGCGCATTGGCGTGGTTACCGCGTGGCGGAAATTAAGGTACGCCATCACCCTCGTCGTTTTGGCGTCTCGAAATTCGGCGCGCGTCGTTTTGCGCGTGGCCTGATTGATCTGCTAAACGTGCTGTTTCTCACTTCATTCTTGCGTACTCCCTTACGCCTCTTTGGTCCTCTCGGTTTCTGGACACTTTTGCTGGGTATCCTGGTTGATATATTTGTAGTTGGACGAAGTATTGTGACCCATGTGCCAATCCATAACCAGCCATTGTTGTTTGTTGGTATTCTCTTAATGATTTTTGGTGTCCAATTCATTCTGACAGGTTTGCAAAGTGAGATGATCCGTCACTATGCGTTCCAGCCTGGGGAAGAATATAGTATCAGGCAGGAACTCGAATAAATGCAGCGTGCAACATTGATGAAAATAGGGAAACGGGTGTTACAAATTGGCTTACCCGTTGTGGTACTGATCTTTTTTGCCATCTTCATAGAAAAAGGCTGGTCGCAAGTCACGGCCCAGTCGTTTCAGTGGAATCCCTGGTTCTTGCTGCTTTCGTTTGTCGGATTCTTGCTCCAGACGCTTTCTTATGGGGTGATCTGGCAAACTATTCTGGCGCGCCTCGGCTACCATTTAGATTTTCGTGTCGCTTTACGTATTTATCTGGCATCGGAGTTTGTGCGTTACATTCCTGGCAATGTCTGGCATGTGCTCACGCGGGTCTTATGGGCAGGGCAATACAAAATTCCACGTTCTGTTGCCTTTGCCAGCATGGTGATTGAGTTGGTGACCAAACTAGCGGCAGGAGCCTTTGTTTTTGCCCTCAGTCTTGTGTTTTGGGGCGATTTGGGTGCAGTACAGGCATTGGCAGTGGGTGCGCCATTTATTATTGGGCTGGGTGTCCTGTTGATGGTTGCGTTGCTTATCGGCTTGCACCCACGTGTTTTGCAGGGGATACTGCGTTGGGGCTTACGCCTCCTGAAGCGTGAGCCGATCACCATCGCAATGCGCTACCGTGATATCTTAGCGATCTCGTTTTATTGGTGTGTTAGTTGGTTGATTGCCGGTGGAGCGTTTTATGCGCTTGTGATTGCGCTTTGGCCACGTTTGCCACTGGCTGCACTCCCAATCTGCATTGGCGTGTATGCGCTTGCATGGGATATTGGCTTTTTATCGTTTATTACCCCCAGTGGTCTCGGCTTCCGTGAGGGTGCTATCGCCGCTCTTTTCAAACTGGCCTTGCCAGTCATTCCTGTAGCTTTAGTCACAATTATTGCCATCCTATCCCGTCTCGTATCGACTCTTGCCGAACTCGTGTGTGTAAGCCTCGCTTATCTTAGCGGAGGGCGGCAGTTACGAGAGGTACAGCAGGAGCGTGAAGAACAGCACGCGCTATCTGCTAAACCGGTAGGGGATAGCGCACAAGGGGGCCAGTAGATGAACGGTGTATCCTGGCGGAAACGTTTTTCCGTGTTGCTCAACCGCCTTTACCTGTATCCAGCACCTGAAGAATTGCCGCATACCCGACGTTTTTGGGTTGCCATGGGCATTGTTGCGCTGGCGGTAGCGTTGTTCTCTGGTTTTTTCATTGTCTATCTGACAGGTCTTCAGAGTGCCTATCTGACACATGCAGAAGATTTGGGCATTATGGATCAGGCAATGTGGAACACAATGCATGGCAATTTATTACATCAGACCATTTGTAACATCCTGAGTGATACTAATTGCTATAATTCGAGTGGTATTGTACGTTTTGCCATCCATTTTGAACCAATTCTTTTTTTGATCCTACCGTTCTACGCGCTCTCTCCTAGCACGAATACATTGGTTATCGTGCAGACACTGGTTGTTGCCGCTGGGGCTTTCCCCGCTTTCTGGTTGGCGCGTCTGCGTCTGCGCAACGAGTGGGCCGCAGTGGCCATCGCTTTGCTCTATCTACTCTATCCGGCGCAACAAGAGGCGACATTCTTTGATTTTCATGCCGTTACATTGACCGCTGCGTTCCTCCTGTTTTTCCTCTATTTCATGTATACACGCCGCACCGTTTGGATGTTTGTCTTTGCCATTCTTGCGATGGGATGTAAGGAAGAAATACCGGTGGTTGTGGCTCTGTATGGTCTGTGGTCTGTGGTCTTTCAACGAAGGTGGCGGAGTGGGTTGGCACTCATGGGCTGCGGGATTGTAGGCACAGGAGTTGCGTTGTTAGTGACGCATGCGTTTAGCCCTGTGGGACATTCCTTACTGACTGGACGTTTTACCTATTTGGGACGTACCCCTGTACAAATCGCCTTAACATTGCTCAAACATCCCGGTGCTGATCTTCGCAATTATATTCTGGAACCTGCTCACCTGAATTATCTACGCATGCTGTTTGCTCCATCGGGCTTTCTGGCCTTGTTGGCTCCCTGGGTCTTGTTGCTGGCTGTGCCAACACTGGGTCTGAACTTGTTAAGTAGTGATGCCCAGATGTATAGTGGGGTCTTTCAGTATAACGCAGAGCTTGTGCCGGCATTGATTTTTGCTACAATTGAGGCTTTGGTGGTGATTCTTTGGCTTGTCAACCTGCTGCTGGCGCGACTCCAGACAAGCCGCGTTGCACGTTCAGAGAGCGGTGCGCAAGATGCTGCATCTTCAGTGCAATCTCCATTGAGACGAGGGCGCAAGGGCTTTGCTTATGTTATTCACATCGCGTTGTTGGTACTCCTCTCCTGCTATCTCTTGATAAATGTGGTGCGTATCGATACCTTGCGCGGCCATATGCCCTTTTCCATTGGTTTTCAGTGGCCGCAAGTAACGACACACAATGCATTGGCCCAGCATTTTGTTGATGCGATTCCGCAGAATGCCTCCGTTTCGGCGCAATCGAGTCTGGTTCCCCATGTGAGCGAGCGTAACGAAATCTATATGTTTCCGTATGGGGTGGGTCTGTATGGAACAAAAAAGCTGGCCGACTATGTCTTTATCGATGTAACCAGCGACATTTATCCTTACTTTAGTTCCTACTATTATATCCACGATGTGAAACTGCTCATGATTAACGGGAATTACGGTATATTAGCCGCTCAGGATGGCTATATTCTGCTCAAGCGTGGTTTACCTTCATCAGGACTCTCGTCGTCTTCGCTCACACGTCCCGGTGGGATGGACCCAGCACTCGTCCTCCCAAATCTACCCGCGCAGTTCTGCTCTTTTGTGCAGGTAACGCCGCAGGATGTAAGAAATGCAATGCAGGTGGTATTTACTGACCCTCAGCAGGCCGGTGCGTCGATGTCATTAATTGGCTCACGGACCAATGCGTTGCAACCGTTCAGCAAAAGTGCTGGATACATGACGGTTGTGACGTATTGGCAAGTCAATAGCCCGATCACTCAGCCGTTGCAACCTGTTGCGCTCTTAGTGGGGAGTGATGGTAATGTCTATATGGCAAGCACGGATTTCCCGGCATCCTTCTGGTGTCAGACGAATACCTGGAAACCGGGAACTATTATGGCTTTGACCACGCGCGTTTTTGGTTTGCAGGCAAGCGATATTCCTACTGGGCTAGCAAAAATGGCTATTGCACTTGTACCTATAATACAGTCATCTGATACAATGTCCTACATACGGCAGAGTCTTCCTGCTCATGTTGTGAGCGGAGCTGCACACGTGCTTGCGACAAAAACCGCGACGATGGTGGAAGTCGCGCCATTGCAAATTATGCCGTGAGTGTTGGAGGGAGATAAAGATGGATGATGTCCTTGTAGTCTATAGAGAACGAAGGAAGGTGTCGTGATGGGTATTTATCTGGGTCAACTGCCGCCTGCCGAGCTTGCGCGTTTGAAAGCAGAGTTAGCAGAAACGATCATTGCCAATTTCTGCTATCCACGTTTTTATGATTATCGGGCAAATTCACTGCGCGTGCGCCCGGTTGATCGTGCGAAGCGACAGGAAGTATGGCTCTTTCTGAGTTCAGTAGATTTTACGACATGGGGACGTATTGATATTTTATCTCCTGATTTCCAACGTCAGACGGAACGTCTATTTATCCAGTTTGTGCAGCGTAATCGTAGCTTTTTTGGGAGCCAGGGGCGTAAGCGCATGCCTGATGTGCGGATGCTGATTGGCTCCTCGGCCCTGGCTGTCGTGCAAGGGCTGCGTATGCATCTTTCTGGACAAAAACAGGGAGCCGTGCCGTTCGGCAGTCCACGCGCAGCGATCTCTTGGTCGGCCCCGTTGGTGACTGGCAAATTGGATATTAACTGGGAACAAATTGCTGCATCAAGCATGATGATACAGCAACAACTGCAAGAGGCACGTGGAGAAGTAAATACAGCTACTCCCAATGATGGACGCGCGACACCGGTAGCACGCCGTGCCACAACATCACGTCCGCTAGCGGATGTACTTGAAGTTCCAGCACCGACACCGCTCGCTGGGACGCAGACGCAACAGGCCGCTGGCAGACCAGCAGCTGCGCAAAATGGGCGCATTGCTGCAACAGCTGCGCCACTTGCAGATAGAAGTACCTCACCTATACGCCCAGCTGCGGCTCAGGTTGCATCAACTTCCCATGCCCAAGTCACCCAGGCGGCGCATGTGGGTGTTGGACAGAAACCTGAGCCGCAACCTTTAGTTTCTACGCCTGCCAGTGAATCTTCGTTAGCCGCTTCTCCTAATGTTGGCAATAGAAGCGCGCAACAACATATCGTGACATCTACACCCCCAACTTTTGCTGCCGCCTCACCTGTTGCTCCTGTAATACCAGCTCCTGCACCAGCACCTCTACAAGAGCGTACTGCGCCGCTCGCCGCATCTGTCAATGCTGTAAATATGGTCTCAACACAAACTCGTGGCGTGACATATCCGCCCACCTCTCAAGCCGCTACCACCAGCAGCAATGGCGTCTCATCTGGTCGCGATAGCGTTTTGATGCGTGGTGGGGAAGATGATCTCGCGATCTTTGAAGAGATGCGTTCACAGTTGATTGTCTGGTTGCGTATCGAGGCAATTCGTGCCGGTCTGGACATTTCTGAGCAAAATCCTGCCCAACTCTTAGAGCTATTGCGCCAGCAAGGGCATTTAGGTGAGACCCGCCTACAAGTGGTATCTACATTATTGAACCTGGCGAACCAAGTCCTCAAAAATGGATTGGTAAGTGTTTTGGATTACAAACAGGCAATGATGTTTCATTTGATGCATACGAGATATATCAATCGTTAAAACCGTTGAAAGTGGAAAATAGCGCAGGGTGTGTAAAAAGATGAGGGGCTTAAAAAAGTATTAAAAAAATCTTGTGCGACGGAAATATGCTTTGTTTTTGCTGCTCATCGGCTTTGGCTTATGGTACATTACATGTAGTAAGTTATGTACACTTGAAAATCTCATGTTTGTCATATAAGACAGAGGACACTAAATGTGATGACGAAAGGTCGAGAGCATCTTGCTGAACGCTTAAGCGATGTTGTGTCACTTGTTCATGTACGCCGCCAGACAGGATTACTAAGCGTAGAACGCTTTGAAAATGGACATTTTGAAGAGGGGGAAATCTACTTCCAAGATGGGCAACCTATCCTGGCACATTGGGGAGATCTACCACATCAGGCAGCACTGAGCCGTTTACTCAGCTGGGGGCGCGTATATTTTTTGTTTCTAAAAAATGTACCATTACCACAGGATACCCCTACGTCTCCCGAATCCGCCAATTTCCGATGGTCTCCAGTGCGAGAAATTGCTTCACCATCCTCTGCGCGCTTACCATCTCTCCCACAACTTCCAGCCCCTCTTCCATTGTCCGGCCCGGGGCCTATCAATGCCAATGGCAGTGATCTCTCTGTGCTGGTTCCCCATCGTCTTGTGTTCGAGCAGCACGTGTTATTGTTGCCACTGACACGCATACAGCGGTCGATGTATCTGCTGATTGACGGTCATAGAACGCTTGCTGATCTGGCCCGCTGTATGCAGAAAGGCGTGCCAGAAGTATATCGCATTATGCAAGAACTGCGCGAGCGCAATTTTGTTGTATTTTAGCTACATGCTTGGAGCGTAAGCGCGATTGACCATGCATGTCAAGCCGTTGGCGACGCTGTTGTCGTTAGCTGAGGCAGTAGGTCTTGCAACTGTTCCAACCACTTTACGCCGAGTAGTCTTCGTGGTATACGAATTACCCCTTGTTGGACACGTGCCTCATTACGGAATTTGCGATAGAGAACCACGCGATTTGGAATAACCGTGCGTTTTACTGTGAGAATAAACTCATTATCTTTCAGCGTAATTGACTCAAAACCGAGTCGTGCCGCCTCAACTTTGATGCGCACCAGCGTAAGCAGGTTTTGAACCGCTTGTGGAGGGGTTCCAAAACGGTCTGTCAACTCAGCCGCCATGCTTTCAACATGTTCGGGGCGTCCCAGGCTTGCCAGACGTTGATAAAAGTTCACTTTTAAAGTGCGATCTCCGATATAGTCATCGGGGAGATAGGCATCAAGCGGTAAGTCAACGGAGGCAGTAGGCATTGCGGCTTCGCTTTGTTTCCCTTGCATCTCTTGCACTGCTTCTGCCAGCAACTTGCAATAGAGATCAAAGCCGACAGAGTTCATCGAACCGGATTGTTCGGCACCAAGCAGGTTGCCCGCACCGCGTATTTCCAGGTCTTTCATCGCGATGCGAAAGCCAGCACCCAATTCTGTTGCTTCAAAAATTGCACGCAGACGTTTTTCTTGAATTGGTGTGAGCTTGGCATCTTTATTGTAGAAAAAGTAGGCATATGCCTGATGTGTGGCACGTCCAACACGTCCGCGTAACTGGTAAAGTTGTGACAAACCAAAGTAGGCCGCGTTATTAATAATAATTGTGTTGGCGTTTGGAATATCCAGACCATTTTCGATGATGGTTGTGGAGACCAGTACATCGTATTCACCGTTTGAAAACTCAACCATCACCTTTTCAAGCAATTCCTCGTTCATCTGTCCATGTCCAACGGTAATGCGA